>JADIMT010000046.1 GCA_017694595.1 Candidatus Ornithospirochaeta stercoripullorum
ATGCAACACTGATGAAACAGGGCAGAGTGTCCTGATAGCGTTCCGTGCATAGCGAAATCTAGTGCATGCGAAAGCTCATGCAGAAAGATGTTCTTGATTGTCATTTCATCGGAAGTCATCACCATTTCCTCTGAGAGCACTATTAGTTTATCAGAGGAAGAGAAGTATCCGAGTTTCTTGTTCTCAAGGGCGGGAGCAATGAGCAGATCCGAGAACAATAGGCTGTGAATCACTCCATATTTGATGAGTTCTCCCTCTTTCTCCCGTCCTAGCTGTATGAGTGCATCGCGTTTCTTGTCTGTAAGCAGGCTGCGCATGCTTATTTTCCGTTCCATGGCCTGATGGTGAACTGTAAATGCGAATATGGCAATATGTTGCAATCCATTCCTCGATGTTCTACGATGCCGGTGTGAAGATTTACATAGAGAGCCTTGGCTGTGCCAAGAACCAGGTCGATTCGGAGATATTGCTTTCCTATGCCATCGAAAATGGCTATGAGAGATGTTTGGACGTGACAGAAGCGGATGTGATTGTTGTCAACACATGCGGCTTCATCGAGAGCGCTAAGAAAGAGTCAATCGATGCTTTTTTCTCTCTGCATGACCAGAATCCTAAAGCTAGGATCATTCTTGCTGGATGTCTTGCTGAGCGATATGGACGCGATATGGATTTAGAGGAAGCTGATGCGATCTTCGGAAACAAGGATCTTTCACTCTTCCCGAATGTATTGAATGGCTCCGAGAGGATTCTTATTCCGCAGACTTATCCAGATCCTGATAAAGAAAGGGACGACAGAAAAGAGCTTTTCAGCTATCCCGGCTCTGCTTATCTGAAAATAAGCGAGGGATGCAACCATCGCTGCTCTTATTGTGCAATTCCTGTCATCAGGGGGGACTTAAGGTCACGGCCAATGGACAAAGTCATAAAGGAAGCAGAACGACTTATCGCTAGCGGTGTTTATGAGATAAATATCGTTGCTCAGGATCTGGGCGCTTATGGCACAGATAACGGTCAGCCTTCACAGTTCGTTGCGCTGATGGATAAGCTCTCTTCTCTGGAAGGGGACTTTGTCCTGAGAATGCTCTACATCCATCCTGACACATTCCCTGAAGGACTTATAGAACTATGTAAAGAGAGGAAGAACATCCTTCCTTATTTCGATATTCCGTTCCAGCACGCTGATGAGAAAGTGCTTAGGGCGATGAGAAGAACTGGCAATCCTGAAATCTATCTCTCATTGATAGAACGGATCAGAACGGCAATGCCGGATGCTGTTATCAGGACAACGCTGATGCTTGGTTTCCCCGGAGAGGACAAGAAAGCTTTCGACACGCTTATGGATTTCACGGCAAAAGCGCAGTTCGACTGGATGGGCTCCTTCCTTTATTCCCGTGAGGAGGATACACCAGCTTTCGATATGAGGGACGAAGAGGAGCATGAGAAGGCCCATAACAAAGCGAAGCGCTGGCAGAAAGAGCTGGAAAAGCTGCAAGAGGGAATAACCCAGAAGAGACTTGAACGCTATGTCGGGCATGAGTATACAGCGTTGATTGAAGAGACGATTGAAGGTGAAGATCTTGCGATAGGCAGGATTTACGCTGAAGCTCCAGATGTCGATGGTTTGACAGTTATCATGGGACGCGGCATGAAGAGCGGTGATAGAGTCCGTGTCGGTATTACCCGCACACGTGGAGTGGATCTCGAAGGAGTCCTAATTGACTGATCTTTCATTGCTGAATGCTGAGCAGCGGGAAGCTGTGCTGGATTTCGAGCATAATCTTCTCATCCTTGCCTGTGCTGGATCTGGAAAGACGAGGACTATCACATCAAAGATTGCTTATGCAATCGAACAGGGTATTTATGCGCCTTATCAAATACTTGCAGTGACGTTCACTAACCGGGCAGCGCAGGAGATGCGTGGCAGGGTGGAATCGATGCTTCCAGATGTGGATCTCTCAGGGCTGGAGATGCGTACATTCCATTCATTCGGAGCGTGGATTCTGAGGCGATGGAGTGATAGAGCGTGTCTTGCACATGACTTCTGCATCTATGATGATTCCGACTCGCTTTCTCTGCTTGGCACAGTCTCAGCAATCGATAAGAAATCTCTGCGCTCTGTCGTGAAAGCTATATCTACTGCCAAAGACAAAGGCCTGACACCTTCTTCTCCGGGCATCAGCCACATCCTTCCAGATTATGATTTCTCTACGCTTTTCAGAAAGTATGAGGATGCGCTCACAGCTTCTGGCAATGTTGATTTCGCTGATCTGATAGCTAAGCCCACAGAGCTTCTGAGAAATGACAGTGAAGTGAAATCATATATAAACAATCGTTTCCGCTTGGTTCTTGTAGATGAGTATCAGGATTCAAACAAAATGCAGTTTGAATTCCTGAACCAGCTTGTCGGCGAACATACGCAGCTTGTTGTTGTCGGAGATGATGATCAGTCCATCTATTCATTCAGAGGCGCGGAGATTGAGAACATACTGACATTCACATCGTCATTCAAGAATGTCCGTGAGATAAAGCTTGAGAAGAACTACCGTTCTACAGCAGAGATTCTCAATGCTGCTTCTGCGCTTATTTCCAATAACAAGGAAAGGCATAAGAAGGAACTCATCAGTGCTGATAACCTCCAGGGGGCTAAGCCATCAGTCATGGCATGTTCTTCCGGTAAAGCTGAAGCTGAACGTATCGGAGTTCTTATCCAGAATCTCGGTGATTACGATAATACTGCTGTGCTTTATCGTACTAATGCCCAGTCACAGGCATTTGAGCAAGCGTTCACAGATCTGCGTATTCCTTTCAAAGTCATCGGAGCTTTGCGTTTCTATGAAAGAGAGGAGGTGAAAGATGCTTTGTCGCTTCTTCGCTTGATGATGAATCATCGTGATACTGTCAGCTTCCGTCGTATGATCAACAAGCCTGCAAGGGGCCTGGGAGAAGCTAAAGTCGAGAAGATCCTCTCTTTTGACAGTGACTTGATGAAAGCTCTTGATGAGTATTCTTCATCCACGTCAGGCCAGCAATCTATCAATAGCAGAATCTTCCTTGAAGCCTGGAAAAACGCGGAGAAGGGCCTTGATGAGGATGAGAATCTTGGTGATATCATGAATAGAGCGCTCAGTGATTTCCAGATTTTCGATTACTACAATAAAGAGAGCGACAGGACGATAAGACGCACAAGGAATGAAAACCTTGGACAGCTTGTTTCCGTTCTCAGTGAAGCGGGGTGCGGAAGGGAGGCTCTCTCTTCATTTCTTGAAAAGCTGACTCTGGACTCGACAACGCTTGGTGATCATGACCCGCGTGATGAGAATGGCGTTACGCTGATGACTATGCACAATACGAAGGGGTTGGAGTTCGACAGGGTCTTTGTTGTAGGAATGGAGGATGAAATCATCCCTGGGCGTCTGGCTGAGAGCGAGAAGGATTTGGAAGAAGAAAGACGCATTCTTTATGTAGCTATGACAAGAGCTAGGGAATCCCTCTATCTTTCATTTGCTATCTCTCGCACGATGTGGGGCAGAAATGAGTATCATATGCCATCACGCTTTCTTTCAGAGATTCCGCAGCCATTGCTCGCAGGAGAGAAATATTCGCTTACAGAGCGCAGGGCACAGTCTGCTTTATCATTTGCTGGCAGCCCTATCGTTCGTTCTCAGCGTTCGCAGAGCTTTGAGAATAAGCCAGCTTGGGCAAGTGGCATAAATGTCCTTAAAAACACAAAGAAGAATGCAGAGCGCACACCGGTGAACAGAAGCGGCACGTTCAACGTTGGAGATAGAGTTAGAAGCGCTAATTACGGAGAGGGAACGATTACAGATATCGAAATTCGTGATAACGGCAACAGAGTTCTCTCTGTACAGTTCAAAGGCAAGAGTACGAAATTCATTGAAGCTTTTGCCGCTTTAGAGAAGATATAAGCAGATTTTTCTTGTAGCAGGCATCCCTTTAAAGTACTATACAAGAGAGGAGGAGTTTATGTTTTTGAATCATAACTCTTTTGAAAATAATAAATTATTTCGAATAGGGGGGCTAGGATTAATCCTTTTGCTTTTTCTTTCATTCCTTCTTGCGTCTTGTCAGGATGGTATCATCCTGCCACCTCCTGTATTTGAGGAACCGGTGACTCCTTGGACAGGAGAAAGTGACACAGCGTGGTATACAGGCAATAGCTCGTCATACACGCTTGATACAGCTGAAGAGCTAGCTGGACTTGCAACGCTTGTAGATGGCGGTAACTCTTTTAACGGCATTATTATCAATCTCGATAATGATATCGACCTTGCAAATCTTGAATGGAATCCAATTGGAACAGCATGGGAAAGCGGTCATTCATTCCAAGGCACATTCGATGGCAGAAATCATGAGATTGCCAACTTCTATATCAATGATGATACAGCAAATGGAAACAGCAATGCGGGCTTTTTCGGCGGTGTTGGTGGAAAAAATGAAGGCGATGGTGGTACTGTAATGAACATCAAATTCAAGAATGCTCATGTCGAAGCGGCCGGGCACAGAGTCGGAATTGCTGTAGGTGCTTTGCACTATGGTACAGTAATCGGCATTGAGACAGATAGTACATCATCCGTTAACAGAGAAAATGCTACTAGCTTGTATGCTGGAGGCATTGTAGGAGCTTCATTCCATTCAACAATCATTGGCTGCACAAATGCTGCTGACGTCTATGGCCAGAAGTCTTCTGGAGGCATAGTTGGTTACTTCTTGCACTCTACAATTGAAGATTGCACGAATTATGGCAATCTGATTGCTGTAAACAGTGATGGTGGCATTGGTGGCATTGTCGGATTCGTTGCAGGAGAGACTGACTATAATAGTGATAATAATCTATCAACAATCACTAAGTGCAATAACTATGGCAATATTACATCGACTGTTGCAGGAGAGCTCTTCGGTGGTGTGATTGGCAGAATCGGTGGTGCTCCTACACACAATACGCCGGTAATGAAAATTGTGATTACTGATTCTCATAATTACGGCAAAATTACAGCTTCAGATGGCTCTGATTGCACTGACGAGAAAGGCTTGTTCGGTGGCATTGCTCATTATTCTACAGGTAATGATGCAAATGTCACTGTGATCGAGGATGGTACTCAGATTTTCCCTGAAGTCTGAGGTCACGAATCTCTGCTGTCTGGGCCGTTCCTGACAGCAGAGTGTTGTTTTTCAAATTTCCATATATCTCTTTACATAGTTTGGTTTTTTCGTATATAATGTACTTCCGTGCGTATTAAGCGCACGCTCTCGCATGAGCGGAGGATGCAGGTATTCTCAGGAAGCTTTTCTCCACAGTGGAGCCGAAGAGCAATCTTCTACAAAACTTCCTTTCCCCGGGAACTTCGCGGGGAGAAACAGGCCTGAGGGTTCGGTGAACTGCTTCTTTCCGGTCCATAAGCCGGACCGATGCGTCCTGGAAGGGTGCTTTGCCCCTGAAAGGAGAGGTTAAGCCTTAGAGAAAATGAATGAAGGTTGAGTTTATGAAGACTATTTTCATCAAACCGCAGTCGATTGAGAGAAAGTGGTATCTCATCGATGCAGAGGGAAAGCCGCTTGGAAGAGTCGCAGCAGCAGCTGCAGCAATTCTCAGAGGCAAGAACAAAGCAGAGTACGTTCCTCACCAGGAAATCGGTGATTACGTAATCATCATCAACGCAGCCAAGGCAAAAGTCACCGGCAACAAGATGGAAGATAAGATTTATTATCGCCACTCTATGTATCCAGGCGGACTCAAGGCCGAGCCGTATGGAAAGATGGTAGTACGCAAGCCTACCTATCCAATGGAGCACGCTATAAAGGGTATGC
>JADIMT010000008.1 GCA_017694595.1 Candidatus Ornithospirochaeta stercoripullorum
CTTTCCGCCTGGTCGTACTCCGATCTTGAGTACAAGCTCATCTACAAGTGTCGGCGCAACGGCATAAGGGTGGAATTCGTCGATGCGCGCTACACGAGCCAGAAGTGCTCGGTATGCAAGACGATTGACAAGGCTTCAAGGAAAGGAAACAGATACGTCTGCAGGCATTGCGGCAACAGCATGCATGCAGATGTGAATGCCGCCATCAACATCCGCGACAACTACATCACCCGGGTCGGGCAATCCGGGCAGGCTGCAGTCAATCAGCCGTATGGATGGAGTGCCACAGGTGAACCGGCAACGGAGCCTGTGGGCAAAACGCTCACGTCCAAGCCTTCAGGCTTGCCTGAAGGTCGTTGACATGGATAGAATGCTATACGTTTATAATCAAGGCAGCGATGACAATAATATCCTGTGCATTGACAACAATTATCCTTGTAAATTTGCTCATGGCTGGAAGAAAGTACGAGAGACAAAAACCGCTTGACTCTACGAAAGCGGACAGGCTGAATTTGTTGCGCTATATGGACGGCATGGAGTTTGAAAACATATCTAATCAGGATAGTTTCAATGAAGAGTTCTGGCAGCAGAATCTGGTTTCTCCGCAGCTTGTCTCCTGGCGTGGCCTTGCTTTTGAGAATGTATGTTTCCTCCATATACCTCAGATTAAGAAAGCTCTTGGAATCAGTGGCGTAAGCACAATGCAATCTGCATGGTCAAAGAGAGATGACGACGAAGAAGGTACGCAGATAGACTTGCTGATTCTCTGTCGTGATAATGTTGTTAACATGTGCGAGCTGAAATTCTACAGTGATGATTCTTCAGTAGACAGCACGTATTTCCGTACGCTTCAGAGACGAGAGATGCTTTTGGCGAAGAATCTGCCAAGAAAGTGTTAAATCCACACTACGCTGATTACTACGTATGGACTTTTGTACAATGAATACAGCGGAATATTCACAAGTCTCGTGACAATGGATGATTTGTTTTCATAAGCGAAACGAGGCTCTTTTCGAACCTCGTTCCACGCTTTGAATTTTTTAGAAATCCACAGTCTCAACAGAGATGATCTTCAGATCATACTGCCTGTCATTGATTTCGAATTTCACATCATCTCCGGCTTTGTGGTTGATCAAATGCTGGCCAAGCGGAGCGTTGAAATCGATGATGCCTTTCTCAGGCTCTGATTCCCATCTGCCCATGAATGTATAGATCATGTCGCTATTTGCGATGTTGTCATGCATTGTGACTTTTGTGCCGAATCCGATAAGACCTGGAAGCACATCTGATGGAGTCATGATGCGTACAGTCGAAAGGTCATTGTTGAGCTCTCCGATTCTTCTCTCAAGCTCTCTCTTATGCTCCTTTGCATACTGGTACTCGCTGTTCTCCCTGAGGTCTCCAAGCTCACGTGCGAAGTTGATTTCCTTAAGGATCTCAGGCATCTGCACTGTGTTGATATCCTTCAGCTCTTCCTTTTTCCTGTCATAGCTGCGCTGTGTGCAGAGGAAGCCTGAAGCCACTTTAGGCGCAGATGGCTTTGGCATCTCCTTCTTCGCTTCATTGAAGTCATAGTCAGGGAAGCGTGAGAGGATCTGGGCTTTGTACTTGGCTTTCTCTTCCGTTTCCAATCCTTCATTGAAGAGGATGAGAGGCCTCATCTCATCAATCTCGCTTCTGCTTGCAGTTGAGATGAATCTGCTGATGGCCGCATCATCGACAAGATTCTTCCTCAGCGTCTTTATCTCTTTCTTTGTCTCCGCTGTGCTCTGAGCTTTCGTGATGTGGGAGAGCGCAAGGAGCTTCGTGCGGAAAATCTGCTCTTTTGTCACTCCTGCTTTCTCAAGATCCGCATCGCTGAGAGTCGTCTCGCATGCGAAGAAGATGAAAGCTGGAAGGGAGTCTCTGAACGATTCGACAGACCTCTTGATCAGCGCATAGTAGTTTGCTCCCTTGTTCAGCCTTCTGAGCTTTGTGGGGATGTATGAGGAGATATAAGTAGGGAAGATAGCTACAAGCGTCTCCGCGGCTGCTGGTTTATCGACATCGATGATGTGATCTACGAATTCCTTTTTCAGGACGATGTTGTCAATGGAGGCGAAGACTTCCTTCCTCTCGCTGTCATCGAGCTTCCTGTAGAGTGAGTCGAATGAGATGTCGAATGAGACAGGTGCACCTTTCTCTGAGAGGTAGTCGAGGATGAGGACGGATGAGATACGCTCACCGATCTGGTTCTTCTCCTGGGCAAGGTGATCCTGGAAGTATGCAATCATCTCCATGAATGCTTCTGACGACTTCTCGATCTTTGCATTGGAAAGCGCATTGAGCACAGCCTCGACCTTTCCATAGAAAGATATCTCATTCCTGAAGATATAGAGCTGCTTCTCCTCCGGTGTCGATGGATAAGCTGTAAGCTGGTAGATATCAGTTGCACCTGGGATGATCCTGATGTAGCTGTTGTTCTTGAGCTCAGTCTTCACTTGCTCTGCTATATCCTTCCATTCGCTGTCTGTCATGATTGATGGAACGACATCAGCTTTCATCTCTTTCAGGGTTTCCTTGTTGTCCTGGGCAGAGTAGAGGAGAGTCCGCACAAGCCAGGCTATACCGCCATCTGCAAGAATCTTTGCTTTGATCTTAGCAGCTGGAACACCCTTCTTGATTGCTCTGATATTCTGCTTCGAGAGCGGTGTCAGGGCAGAGTATGCGCTGTCAAGCTTGATCTCCTGTGTATCTGTCGCGCTGTAGCGTACTGTCACTGTGCGGTTCTCAACCTTGATGATCAGACCGACACGGCGTGTAGCTTTCTGCAATACATATGTGTTTGCAGAGAAGGCGATATCCTTCTCGAACTCATCGAGCATGGCTACAGGATTCTTTCCCTGTGCCATGACGTTGTGGTGACGCATGCATTCACTCAGACGCTGCGAATCCTTGTATTTGAGGCTGAGGGATGCCGAAAGCGTCTTCCTGATATCCATATCATCTGGCGCGATAGTGAGGATGCGGCGCGCTATCTCGATTGTATTGTCAGTGTTTCTCCTGTACTCGGAAGATGACTCATCATAAGCTTCTCTCTCCTTGAAGAGGTAGGAGATGAGCATGCGGTAGAGATCCAGCGCGAGAGCTGGATTCTTCTCTGTCTCTTTCTCCACAAATGATGAGTAGAACGGATAGCCGCTCCTTCCGTTTTCAAGGAGCTTCTGGAAAAGCTCTCTGATCTTTTCATCATCATCGCCCTTCTGCAATCTGAGAAGAGCTCTCTGATAGTAGTTCATCGCTTTCTGCTTATCGCCGATCTCTTCAAAGTGATCTGCGACAATGATGATGATTTCCTTGTCAGAGCTATCTGAGCGCACAAGCCTCTCGTAGTAATCCCATTTCTTCTCCTCGTCGCCTTGCGTATCTGCGACATCACCGAGCACGCGGAGGGCTTTGGAGGATTCTCCGGAAGAGAGTATGAGAGCGCCGATATACTTCACAACATCCCAGTTGCCCGCTTCATAGAACGAGAGAAGCAGGTTGTTGAGCCGCATGGAGTACTCATGAGGACGGAGCATCACGCCGATTCTGCCAACAATGTAGCTGAGGATGAGAGAATTCTCATTTGCTTCCAGCTCCTGCTTGGCTTCATCGCGGAGATCCATCTTCTTGTCATCGTCTTCAATCAAAGCGAGTTCTTTGTCTATATTCTCGAAAGCTGTCACTTTATATGCAGCTGCCGGATTCTTACCTAAGTTCTTTTCATCGTTAAGCAAGTGCTTGAAGTCAATCATAACTGCTCCTTCTGAAATGAGATTCAAGACTGAAAATAAAAGCCGGGCAAGGCACATTGCTTGCTCGGATTCCATATGAAATATAGCACACCTTTCTCTCTTTGGCAAATTTAATCTGGAATAATGAAATTCCTTCTTTAGCGCTACTGTGCTATACTCGCACTATGAGACAAAGCAGCCTTATGTATGCGCCATCGATTCTCGGTGGTGATTTCTCAAGAGCAGGAGAAGAGCTGAGAGCTATAGCTTCTTCAGGCGCTGATTACGCGCATTTCGATGTGATGGACGGTTCGTTTGTGCCTGAGATCACATTCGGTGCAAAATTCATCGAGGATTGCAGGCATCTTTCCGATCTGATCTTCGATGTGCATCTCATGATTGACAACCCTGAACGCCATATTGAGCGCTTTGCGAAAGCAGGCTGCGACAGGATTACTGTGCATGCGGAGGCATCAAAGCATATCTGGCGAGTGCTTGCGATGATAAAGGAAGCGGGAAAGGAAGCGGGGATTGCGATCAATCCAGGCACTTCTGTCTCTTCGATTGAGCCTGTGCTTTCTTTCGCTGATTACGTGCTTGTCATGACAGT
Source organism: Candidatus Ornithospirochaeta stercoripullorum (assembly GCA_017694595.1). Classification (GTDB taxonomy): domain Bacteria; phylum Spirochaetota; class Spirochaetia; order Sphaerochaetales; family Sphaerochaetaceae; genus Ornithospirochaeta; species Ornithospirochaeta stercoripullorum. The sequence goes on from JADIMT010000008.1 coordinate 4,366, forward strand.
CAACCCGGGCTATGGCGGCCAGCGCTTCATCACGCAGATGATTGACAAAATCGAGGAGCTTGACTCAAGGCGTACGGAAAACGGCTGGTCATACCTGATCGGTGCTGACGGTGGAATCAGCAGCAGGAATATCAAGACGCTCTATGACAAGGGGCTTGACTTGGCTGTAATGGGCTCAAGCTTCTTCGCTGAGGAAGATAAAGCCGCATATATAAAAGAGCTCGATGCGATTATCGATGGAAGCGTTGTATGAAAGCTGTCATCCAACGTGTTCTGAATGCCTCATGCCAAGTTGATGGGGAGGTCACTGGAGCGATAGAGAAAGGGCTTCTTGTCTATTTCGGCGTTGACAAAGGCGATGATGCTTCGTTCTTGCCACGCTTTCTGGACAAGATGCTGAAACTTCGCATCTTCGAAGATGAGAACGGCAAGATGAACCGTTCTGTTGAGGATATAAAAGGTGGCGTGCTGTTTATAAGCCAATTCACGCTTTCTGCTGATGTCTATCATGGCAACAGGCCTTCCTTTGATAGTGCAGAGGAACCTGGGAAGGCTTCAGCGCTGTATGACGAGGCTCTCTCTTATATCGCCAAGAAGGGTATAGATGTCGCTCATGGCATCTTCGGCGCACACATGGAAATAAGCTATATTAATGATGGTCCTGTCACTTTTATCCTTGATTCGGATCGATTTTCCGGAAAAAGCTGACAAAAACCATGGATAAATGCGTATAGATAATCAGGAGGATGTATGGCAAAACCAACTGAAACAGATAATCTGAAAGGAAAGCGGGAAGCGCTGGAAGCCGCACGTTTGCAAATCGACAAGCAATTCGGCAAAGGCTCCCTGATGAAGCTTGGAGACAACAGGGAGATTCTCGATGTCGATGTTATTCCCTCCGGCTCCATCCTGCTCGATGAGGCTTTGGGTGTGGGAGGATATCCTAAGGGAAGGATTATAGAGATCTATGGACCTGAGTCTTCAGGAAAGACTACACTCGCTCTGCATGCTATCGCAGAGAGCCAGAGAAGGGGCGGTATCGCAGCATTCATCGATGCAGAGCACGCGCTTGATCCTGGATATGCCAAAGCTCTGGGCGTGAATATCGACGAGCTGTGGATCTCTCAGCCCGATAACGGCGAGCAGGCGCTTGAGATTACAGAATCCCTTGTCCGTTCCGGCGCTGTTGATATCATCGTCGTCGACTCTGTCGCAGCTCTCACTCCGCAGGCTGAAATTGAAGGCGATATGGGCGACAGCCATGTAGGACTTCAAGCAAGGCTGATGAGCCAGGCGCTGAGAAAGCTGACAGGTATTCTCGCAAAAAGCAATACGACCATCATCTTCATCAACCAGATCAGAATGAAGATTGGTGTAATGTTCGGCAATCCTGAGACGACTACAGGTGGCAATGCGCTCAAGTTCTATGCATCTGTGAGAATGGATGTCAGAAGAATTGAGTCGATTGGCAAGAATGCAGATGAAGTGACAGGCAACCGCGTCAGGGTTAAGATCGTGAAGAACAAGGTCGCGCCGCCTTTCAGGAAATGCGAGCTTGATCTTATGTTCGGTACAGGTATTTCTTACCCCGGTTCTCTCCTCGATGCCGCTCTTAAGTACAATCTCATCGAAAAAGCTGGTGCCTGGTATTCATATAATGGTGAGAAGATTGGACAGGGCAGGGATAAGACTGTCGAGTACATTTCTGAGAATAAGGAGTTTGCTGCGGAGCTGGACCAGAAGCTCAGGGAGATCATGTTCCCACATAAAGCAGCAGCGGAAACTGCCAGCGAAAGCGTGTAGCAAGTATTTGGCATTGTCGCTATAATCACGTTGATGGATGAGGAACGAGACCTGATTCTCGATCGGGAACAGAAGCATGAGTATCATGTTGAGGGCTTTGATGGCCCTCTCGATCTGCTTCTGTTTCTTATCAAGAAGAATGAGCTGAACATTTACAATATAGATATCTCGCTCATAACTGGCGAGTTCCTGCAGTATCTCGATGAGCACGGGGCGGAGCTGACTGAGCTTGCAGATTTCTATGAGATGGCTGCTGAGCTGCTGTATATAAAGAGCAGGATGCTCCTCCCGATTGAGACTGATATCGATGATGATGACTTCGAAGATCCTCGACAGGACCTTGTAGATCGTCTTATCGAGTATCAGAAGTACAAGAAATACACAGAGCTCCTGATCAATGGGCGCAATTCTGATGCCTTCCATGTAGAGAGGAATGAGAATTACTTCCTTGTTCCTTTCGAGGGCAAGGATCTCTTCAGAGGTGTCACCCTTGATATGCTTCGCCAGGCGTTTGCAGAGCTTATCTCCAAAGCTTCACCATCTTCAAAGATCTTCAATATCTATGAGGAAGTCTCGCTCGATGAGAAGAAAGCGCTGCTGTTGGAGCTTCTTGAGACAAGGGAGCGTTTTACGCTCGATGATCTGATTGTCCACCCCGAGGATAAGATGCACATCATCTGCTCTTTTATGGCTATACTGGAAGCGGCAAGGAACATGCTCATCATCCTCTATCAGCCGGAGGAGTATGGCACAATCTACATCATGGCACGCCCGCAGGACTGGAAAGCGGAGCTTGCTGATGAGTACGATGCCGATTACGATGAGATGGTTGAACAGCACCTCGAGGATCCTTCAGACTTCTCGATTCTGACGAAGGAAGCTGAAGAGAAGCTGAGGCAGGAAGAGGCTGAAGAGAAAAAAGAAGAAGTGGAATTCATCGGAGACGAGGAGGAGATAGACCTCCTTGAAGATGAGATAACCGAAGGAGATGACGATGAGAACGATGCTCAGTGATGAGGCAAGGCTTTGCGAAGTCGTTCTGTATATAGAGAATCAGCCGCTATCGCTGGACAGGATCACCGAGCTGACAGGAATCAAGCCGGATCTTGTCGAGGATGCTCTGCAGGAGCTCAGGGATGACTACAACGAGCGTGGCAGTGGCTTGATGCTTACAGAGGATGAGGATCTCTATTCATTTGCGCCATCTCCAGATCTCTATCCGCAGCTGAAGCAGAACTATGGAAGGAAAGTCGACAAGAGGCTTTCACGGGCAGCGCTGGAGACGCTTGCGATTGTCGCTTACAAGCAGCCTGTGACAAGAAAGGAAATCAAGGATATACGCGGAGTGGATTCCGATTCCATAGTGAAGCTTCTGAGGGAGAAGGATTATATCAAGGTAGTAGGAAGATCCAGCCAGCAAGGACATCCATGTCTTTACAGTACGACAAGGAAGTTCCTTTTCGAGTTCAAGCTCACATCCATAGCGGATTTGCCAAAGCTCTCGGAAGTGGACAGGATGAGATTCGAGAAGGAAGAAGATGCAAAAGAAGTAGATTTTCCTGAAGATGAGGAAGAGTATATTCCGCCAAGAAAGGAAGTGGAGACTGGCGAGGTCGATAGCATCGATCTCTCTGGTGATGATATTCCTGAGCGCAGAAGCGTGAAGGGCAAGAAGAAAAAAGAAGATAAAACTGATAAAACCGAAGAGAAGACTGAAGAAGCGATAGGTGATGAAGATGGCAGAGATGAGGAATAGGGTTGCAGATGCTGTCAGCTTTCCGATGAGGCTGCAGGCATATATGGCGAAGTGCGGTGTTGGTTCAAGGCGCAGCTGCGAGAGCTTGATCCAGGAAGGCCGCGTCATGGTGAACAACAAAGTCGTTCGCGAAATGGGAGTGAAAGTCGGAGAGAATGATATCGTGCAGGTCGATACAGAGACTATTGAGCTTGCTGACAGGCTTTACTATATCGCGCTAAACAAGCCAAGAGGATATGTATGCACGAACTACGATCCGAACGAAGACAGGTATGCCCGTGATTTGATTGATATCAGAGAGAACAGGATGCTTTTCAATGTGGGGCGCCTGGATAAAGATTCGAACGGGCTCATCATCTTCACCAATGATGGTGATTTCGCAAATAAGATGATGCACCCCAGATATGAGGTTGAGAAAGAGTATATCGTCAAGCTCGACAGGCCTGTGGCAATAGATGACCTGACAAGAGCGCTCAATGGCATTTACATCGATTTGCCACATCCGTACAGGATCAAGCGCTATGATCTCATGCCACGCACAAAAGAATTCGTGCGCGTAACGCTCATCGAAGGCAAGAACAGGGAAATCAGGAAGATCTTCTCCTTCCTTGGCTATGATGTGAAATCCTTGACGAGAATCCGTGTCGGCTGCGTGGAGCTGGGTGAGATGAGGCCTGGTGAATGGAGGAATCTCACAAGAGAGGAAGTCAATGGGCTTCTCTCAGGTTCCGATGGAAAAGATAAGAAGGCAAGGGGCAGAAGATGATCATAGCAATCGACGGACCTGCTGGATCTGGAAAGAGCACGATAGCCCGTGCTGTTGCTGAAAAGCTTGGCTTCTATTTCCTCAATACAGGCTCTTTCTACAGGGCTTATACACTCTCAGCGCTGGACCGCGGCATCGATCCTCTCGATAGAGATCGCGTGCTTGATAATGCTGAGCATATTTCTATCACTGTCGATGATGGCGATATATGCATAGATGGCAAGAATGAGGAGCAGAGGCTTCATACTCCATCCGTCGATGCTTATTGCTCCCAAGTCTCTTCTGATCCAAGGATCAGGGAGCTTGTGAACAAGGCCGCCAGGAAGATTGCGGAGAATATGGACATCGTCACAGAAGGGCGAGACACGACGACTGTCATCTTTCCCAATGCTGATTACAAGTTCTATTTTGACGCGACTGCGGAGGTAAGGGCGAAGCGCAGATGCAAGGATCAGAGCACTCTTGATTTCCAGACAGTCCTGGAATCTATAAGACAGCGGGACAAAATGGATATGGAGAAAGCGACAGGTGCGCTTAAAATCGCTTCAGACGCGATTTATATAGACACCTCTCTATTGACCATAAATCAAGTTTGTGAGAAAGTTATCCAGACTCTCAAAGTAACACTTTGATAAGTTATATTAGTTGGTAGGAGTAGAGAAGTGGAAAATGAAACTCAGATGACTGAAAAGCAGTCCTATCTGCAGCAGCATCTTATGTCAATTCCGGAATTAGAAGTCGGTCAGATCGTAACCGGTACTGTTGTACAGACAAATGACGAATCAGTTTTAGTTGATATCGGCTATAAGAGTGAAGGAAAGATTCCTGTAGACGAATTCATGGAACTGCCTAAGCTTGGAGACAAAGTAGCCGTTACAATAGTAAAGCTTGATGACGGACGTGGACAGGTTGTTGTATCCAAGAAGAGAGCGGAAGCTAAAGAAAGAGCAGAGATTCTCAGAAAGGCTGCAGAAGAC
>JADIMT010000047.1 GCA_017694595.1 Candidatus Ornithospirochaeta stercoripullorum
AGGTAGCGGTATCATTTCGTGCATCCTCATCTGTTATCATGGTTAGGAAGAGCTCATTGCTCGTTATCTCATTCCTCATAGCGTTTTCAAGCGCCATGTAGATCATCTGGGCTTCCCTGTCCTTCAAATCCGCAAAGCTGATTCTGGATCTATACTCTTTGAACAGCTCTCTGTGATTAGCCAGATAGAGCATTGCAAAGAGATCGATTGAGACAGCTGCAGGGTTGAAGAAGCGTCTTCTGGGACTGCCTTGTATAATTCCCCTGTCATCCTCCCCGGTCATCCGCTGTGGCTTATCAGCAGAGACCATATCGGCTCTGATCGATTCTTCTGAAACAGATAAAAGCGACGAAAGCGATTGCACATAACTATCCGCTTCAACGCTTGATGCTGTTGTCTGAAGAAAAGGAGAAAGATATCTGACAAAGTCAGACTTTCCCCTCGCTGACTGGATATTATACGTCTTACTTCCTTTGCTGACAAGATATTGGAAGGCGCTCTCACTGCCTTTGAAGTCATTAAAAAGCGCTTCTGAACCATCTTTTTCCAGTATCTCAGAGGCATCCTTGCCCTTGCTCAGTTTATGGACGTAGCACTCCAGACCAGCTTTATGTATTAACGCAATAGCTTTGTCTGTCGATTTCTGTCCCGCTTCATCGCTATCGAACATCAGATCTATACGGTTTGAGTAGCGTGACAGAAGCTTTACCTGCTCTTCTGTGAATGCTGTGCCAAGCGAGGCGACTGCTCCTGTAATGCCTGCTTGATGCATTGAGATGACGTCGAAATTTCCTTCGACTATCAATGCTGGTGTCTTTCCTTTTTTCAGTGTATCCAGCGCTTGATAAAGCCCGAAAAGATTATGACGCTTCGAATAAACAGGCGTATCAGAAGTATTCTTGTACTTTGGAACATTCTCTTTGCCTGAAAGATCACGGCCAGAGAAAGCTATATACCTGCCTTGCCAGGAACGGACTGGGAAGATCAGTCGATCTGCGAACATCGGATACGGGAAACTCCCGGGAGAGAAGAGCCCTGATTTCTTCAGAAGCTCATCTGTATATCCTTTCTTTTGCAGGAATTTGTAAAGCCATGATGTATCAGAAGGTGCATACCCTAGCTCAAACAGCTTGATCATCTCATCTGAGACTTTCCTCTTCTGAAGATATGACAATGCCTTCTCACCCTCTGGGGAGTTAAGAAGCAGATAGGAGAATGTACCAGCAATGCGTTGGTTAAGCTCATAGAGCGCTTCCACTTCGTCCTTGTCTTTTCTTTCAGCCTTTCCGCTCTTAGTCTCCAGCGTAACGCCAGCTTTCTTAGCCAGTATCTCTACAGCTTCATTGAATGAGACGTGTTCCATCTTCTCGACAAATGTGAACATATCACCGGATTCACCGCAGCCAAAGCAATGATAGAAACCTTCTCTGTCATTGATAGCAAAGGAAGGTGTACGCTCGTTGCCATTGCCGTGAAATGGACACTTTGCCCAGTTTCTTCCGCTTCTGGTCACAACAGGAATATACATCTGGACAACTTCAGAGATGCTCAGTCGTGTTTTGATGGAATTTATAGTGCTATCTGTATATACAGGCAAGACAAGACTCCAGTTTAAATATAGCACAAAATTCAAGCATCGTCACGTTTAGCGCATGAAATAATCATGCTTTCATTTCTTCATGATGATGAACGGTGCTTCCTTGCCTTTTTCAAGCCTCTTCTCAATCTCCCTTTTTGATATCACAGCACCCTTTCCTATCCCTGGACAGCTTTCAGCTTCCCTCTTCCATGATTCCTCGGATGAGAGAATGTTGTCCCAGAAAGGATATGTCCTGCACTGTGCAGGTCTTGCTTTGTATATTGCACAGCCATTCTCTGTCAGGAATATGCAATCATAATTTGAGCGCTCTCTGAGAGAAACAAGATAATACATGCCGAAATCAACAAGACGGCAGTAAAGCGAAATGAACGTGTCTCTATCGACACCCATCTCTGAAGATGCTGCATCAAGATCTTTTTCTGTAAGATAGACATACCCTGGCTCTGCAGAACAGCAGTAAGAGCACATCTGGCATTCGAATCTAAGGCCTTTATCGTAAAACATACTTTAAGACGATAAAATAATATTTACAAACTTTTCAACAGGAAAGGACAAGAATGGAAAAAGCAAAGTTGCCGGCAGTATATACTTGGAAATAATTAACATGCATTTAATGCTGCAATTGCTCATAGCATGCTAAGCTTGCAGCATGGAGATTGTAATCACCTATTCAAGCATATATGGAGCTTCTGCCTATTATGCTGGGCTGCTTGCGGAAAAACTTGGAATCCAGGCATGGAATCTTGATGATTTCACCAGGACGGATGCTGATGTGCTTATCCATTTCGGAGGCATATATGCAGGGACAATCAACGGACTGAGGAAAGCTTCTTCCATCCTTCCCGACGACAGGTTATTCGTACTATGTACCACTGGTCTTGCAGATCCTGAAAAAGAGAAAACACGAAACGAGATAAGGATTACTGCGGCTAAAATCCTGAAAGGAAGAAACTGTATGATATTCCCGCTCCGCGGCGATATGGATTACAGCAGGCTGACAATCAAGCACAGGGCAATGATGTGGGCGCTTGTCAAAATGCTGAAAGCAAAGAAGAACCGTACCGACGATGATGAGGCGCTGATCGGGACGTACGGAGGAAAGCTTGATTTCAAGGACCCGGAAGCAATCATCCCTGTTGCAAACATCATAATTAAAATCATGGAAAAGAAAATGGTCGATATAAAAATTTCCGCAGATAACCCCTTATGCTCGTATAGTGGCTGAATGCGGAGAAAACTGACTGATTTCGTATAGCAAAGCCATAAGAATCCCATATCCTGTGGTAGAATATATTCATGCAGAAGGCGTACCGCTACAGGCTTAATCCAACAGATGACGAGATGCAGATGATGACACGCATCATCGGCTGCTGCCGCTTTGTCTGGAACCGCCTTCTGGAATACTGCTCCAAGTCCTATAAGAGGCGCGGGGAGAGCCATACGGCATTTGACCTCAATAATTTCATTG
>JADIMT010000009.1 GCA_017694595.1 Candidatus Ornithospirochaeta stercoripullorum
TTGAGGGTCTCGTGGGCTCGGAGATGTGTATAAGAGACAGATATCAGGGAGTATGATGCGGAACAGCACTGTTCCCGCAGCAATCAGGAAGAGCGTTGTTGAAAGTACTATCTTCGTATGCACAGATATCTTCTTGTGCTTCGTCAGATAGTCGGCAAGATCGTTGTAGAGAATGAAGCCAAGTCCTCCAAAAGCAATCAGCGAGGCGATTGTAATCAGGACAAGAGGATTGTCATTCCACTTCATCATGCTGTCTGAGAAGAGATCGAATCCAGCGTTGTTGAACGCTGAAACTGAGTGAAAGATAGAGAGATACAGCGCTCTTCCGATAGGATATTTGGCAGAGAATGGAATAAAGAGGAGAATGGCTCCAATCGCTTCCATCGTTGCCGTTACAGCAAGTGCTACAGCTAGTAGCCGCTTTGTTCCTATCTTATGATCTGCGCCTAGGGAATCTCTTAGAAGGTTCCCTGTGGAGGCGTCTATCCTGCCACTGGCAAGCCGTATGATAATCACCGCGACAACTGCATATCCCAAGCCTCCGAACTGAATCAGAAACATCAGGACAGTAGATCCGAAGAGCGATAGCGTCTTCGAGATATCCAGAGGCGTCAGTCCTGTGACGCAAATAGCAGATGTCGAGATGAAGAGCGCATCGATAAGCGATACATCCACCCCATCCTGGTGCGAAACCGGCAGATACAGCAGCAGCGTCCCAATAGCTATCAGGAGCATGAAACCCAGAGCAAGCTTCAGTCCTGGCCGCAGTGTTTTCCTGTTTTGCATACTCAAGAATATAGCAGAATGGTGCAAGTGTATGAAGAGCTAAGAACGTGTCTCAGTTGTTTTCGCCCAACATCCAGCAAAAGCGCTCGTTATTGTGCATAATTGTGCGAAAATATTAGTTGCTCTGCCATCTGGTAGATTTTATGCTAGAATAATAAAAAAGGAGGATGAGAATGGTAATAACATTAGGTCGTGAATTTGGCAGTGGCGGCAGAGAGCTGGGCAGAAGGCTCGCTGATCATCTTCAGATTGCTTATTATGATAAGGAAATCCTCTCAGAGATTGCCAAGCGCACACAGCTGACAGAGGAGTACATTCACAATGTTGTCGAGCATCATCCATATCCTCTGCTTCCGATTACAGTAGGGCACAGTCTTTATCCTGATATGACATTTCAGATTCAGCAATCTGTATATGTCGAACAGAGCAACATCATAAAAGAGATGGCGGCTGCTTCAGATTGTGTGATAGTGGGAAGATGCGCAGATTATATTCTCCGGGATATCAATCCATTCAGGATCTTTGTCTATGCAGATATGGAAAGCAGGATTGCCCGCTGTCATAAAAGAGCGCCGGAAGGCGAGCATCTTTCCGATAAAGAGATGAAGCAGATGATCCAGAAAGTCGATAAAGGTCGCTCTAAGTACTATGAGTTCTATACAGGCGAGAAGTGGGGCAACAAATCCAACTACGACTTATGCATCAACACTTCCAATGTCGTGATCAAGGAGCTTGTGCCGCATCTTGCAGCTTTCCTTAGCTAGTGTTGCTGATAATCCGGCCTTCGTATATAGTTGGCAATGGAGATTATTATGCAGAATACAAGGAAAATAACTGAAGATGTCTTCTACGTCGGTGCCTCTGACAGGCGTCTGGCGCTATTCGAGAATATCTATCCCATCGAGCGCGGTGTAAGCTACAACTCATATGTCGTGCTTGATGAGAAGACTGTACTGCTTGATACAGCTGATCATTCAGTCTCCAGAGAGTTCCTGGAGAATGTTGAGGCCGCTCTTTCCGGCCGCTCTCTTGATTATCTTATCGTCAATCATATGGAGCCTGATCATTGTTCTGTCATTGCAGAGATTGTCCTCCGCTATCCTGAAGTGAAGATTGTAGGCAACCAGAAGACAATCCAGATGATCAGACAGTTCTATACATTTGATGTCGATAGCCGTGCCCACATCGTCAAGGATGGCGATACGCTTACAACAGGCAAGCACACATTCGCATTTGTCTTTGCCCCGATGGTTCATTGGCCAGAAGTGATGGTCACATTCGATACGACAAATGGCTTCCTCTTCTCAGCTGATGCATTTGGCACGTTCGGCGCACTTTGCGGGAATATCTACGCAGATGAGGTTGCATTCGAGAAAGAGTGGCTCGATGATGCAAGACGCTATTATATCAACATTGTTGGCAAGTATGGCTTGCAGGTTATGAACACGCTCAAGAAAGCTGCAACGCTTCCAATCAAGATGATCCTTCCTCTCCATGGACCAATCTGGAGAGAGAACATCGGCTGGTTTATCGAAAAGTATCAGACTTGGGCATCCTATGTGCCAGAGGAGAAGGGCCTTCTCATCATCTACTCTTCAATCTATGGCGATACAGCCAATGCTGTAGATGTGCTTAGCGCAAAAGCTGCAGAGAAAGGGGCAAGGAATATCCATATCTATGATGCATCCAAGACAGACCCGTCAGTGCTTGTCTCCGAATGCTTCAGATACAGCACCATTGTCTTCGCTTCGCCGACATACAATGCAGAGATCTTCCCGAAGATGGAGATGCTGCTGACGGAGCTGAAGGCTCACGCGTTCCAGAACAGGGATGTCGCAGTTATTGAGAATGGCACATGGGCGCTTTCTGCTGGCAAGAAGATGTCAGAGATGCTCTCTTCCATGAAGGATATCAGGATTATTGCACCTGTGTTTTCAGTTAAGTCCTCTCTCAAAGAGGAGCAGATGGGAGAAGTCGAATCGCTTGCAGAAGCTCTCTGCAAGAGCATCGAAGCCTGATGATGGCGGGGCATGGTCCCCGCTTCTTTTTTGGTTGATATGGGAATCTGGGAATTATTTGTACTTGCTGTAGGGCTGAGCATGGATGCATTCGCTGTTTCTGTATGCAAAGGTCTGGCAATCGGACATCCTTCTGTTAAGGGTTCCGTTCTGACAGGGATGTGGTTTGGTTTCTTCCAGGCTTTGATGCCTCTTGTTGGCTACTTTGTCGGATTGCAGCTCTCATCGCTGATACACACAATCGACCACTGGGTTGCTTTTGTGCTTCTTGCAATCATTGGAATTTCAATGATTGCAGAATCTCGATCGGCAAAAGAAGAGGATGAAAGTCCTTCGCTGAGCATACGTGCGATGTTTCCGCTGGCCGTCGCTACCTCTATAGATGCACTCGCTTCAGGCATAGCGCTTGCCGCTGTCGAAGGGAATATCTGGTGGGCTGTGTCGTTTATCGGGATTATCACATTCTCGCTCTCTGCAATTGGCGTGAGGCTTGGAGCTGCTGCTGGCAGCCGATATAAGGCGAAAGCAGAGCTTGCAGGCGGTGTGATATTGATTCTGATAGGCGCCAAGATTCTGATAGAGCATCTTGCTGATGGCCTCTGATTTTTGTGTATTTTTTCTGAAATCCGCGATTTCTGGTTTATAATGAAATCGGAGGCTTGAATATGGGAGATAAGATTATCATCACTATCGGACGCCAGTTCGGTTCAGGAGGCCGAATGGTTGGCAAGAAACTCGCAGAGAAACTGGGAATCCCTTATTATGACAAGGAGCTTCTGGCTATGGCCGCAAAGGACAGCGGGTATTCGGAAGAGCTTTTCCGCAATGCTGATGAGAAGCCTGCTTCTTCGCTGCTGTATTCGTTAGTCATGGGAAATTATCCGATGTCATCCGGTACGTTAGGCTTCAACGAGATGCCTCTCAATGATCAGCTTTTCCTCATCCAGTCCAATACGATAAGGAAAGTTGCTTCCAAGCAATCATGCATCATCATCGGCCGCTGTGGTGATTACATTCTCCGTGGCAATCCCAATCTGATTTCTGTCTTCATCCACGCTCCGCTAGAAGCGAGAGTTAAGAGGGCTGTAGAAGTCTATGGCGTTCCCGCTGATAGAGCAGAGGACGTCTGTCTGAAGAATGATAAGAGCAGAGCGAACTTCTATAATTATTACTCTGACCAGAAGTGGGGCATGTGCCGTACATATTCGCTATCGCTTGATTCCGATATGATTGGCATCGATGGTTGTGTTGATGAGATTATCAGATACAAAGAGCTAGCTGAGAAGCATAAGGCTGCTGAATGATCGTCTTCGATACGCTTTCGCAGCTTGAGAGTTATGAGGGAGTCTTTCCAGAGATACGTACTATCATAGACGTGATGGATCGCTCCCTTCCTTATGAAGAGGGAGATGGCAAGCATAAGACTCCAGAGGAGAGCAATGTCAGCTATATCATCGATACATTCCTCACTTCTTCAAAAGGCTTTGAGTCAGAGCTGGAAGATTGTTCTGTAATGGAGATTGTCCTGGAAGGCGATGAGATCGTAGCTATAGATGGTTCTGTATTCCGCATGCAGCCTGGACGCTTCCTGCTGTATTCTGCCAGCAGATCTGTCAAGCGTGGCTTGTCATATTCTCTGCCAGAGCATACAAAAGCTGTCCGTTTCATTTTCTGTCTCAGTAGAAGCTGATGTGAATTACTCCATCTGAGGCTGTCAAGAGTTTTGTGTAAATGGAATTCTCAATCATCGTTTAACCCTGTCTCCAAAGACGATGGAGAACTGGTTGAGGGATGTGATTATCCTTGTCTTCGTGTCGAATCCTCTGAAACCGTCAGCATCAAGCGAGATGAGGTGATTGCAGAGCCATCTGCACCGAGAGAAGTAGTGCAAGAGCTTCTCCTGTTCTGCCTTGCTAAGGCACTTCAGGTCAAGCTTCAGCTCGACGCAGAACGGACGCATCGAAGCGTGTCGTGCACGGGTTTCCTTGCCGTGCTTCTTGATGGCATTGTTCTTCTTGATGCGTGTTGATTCGTCCATAATTCATTATATCATATCAGATTATATATGCCAACATTTTTAGCAATTCATCTCCACCCTATAGAACCATAGAGGATGGAGTCTTCTTGCTGATATTTGGATAAAAAAAGCCGCCCCATATTCCAGGGACGGCAATTATGAATACCTTATTACGCTTCCGGTGTTTCCACGCCGTTAAGTGTTATATCAAAAATGAGCAGAGAGTTCGGCTCGATTGTCTGAGTACCATATTCACCATAGCCAAGCTCTGGTGGAATGTATGCTCTGATTGTGTCTCCGACACTCATGTTCTTTACAGCTTCCGTGAAACCGGGAATGAGGGAAGAGAGCGCGAATTGCACATTCTCACCCTGGTCCATGACGGTGCCGTCAATCAGTGAGAGAGTGTAATCGACAGTGACTGTATCTGTATCAGTCGGAACAGCTCCGTCCTCTGTGTCATCATAGATGTACTCAATCTGTACACCGGATGGGAGCGTTGTCACACCTTCCCTTGCCGCATTGTCTTCAAGATATGTCTCTGCTTCCTGCAGGTTGTTCGCTGCAAGCTCTTCCAGCCATGCTGCATACTCTTCCTGAAGCTTCTGGATATATGCGTCGATAAAGCCTGTCATCTCTTCATCTGTGAAGAGAGGCTCTGCGCCATATAATGCTGTCAGAAGACCTGCTGCAAACTCTGGAGCTTCCACCTGCAGACCACCATAGAGCAGGTTGATGATTGTGAAATAGCCATATGAATAACCGAATTTATCTTCAAGCGACTCTGGTCTTGCAAGCGCTCTGATAGCCTCCTCGCTGGCTATAATCTCACCATAGTCCGTGGGAAGTCCCGCATTGTAGACATCATTCATGAACTGAGTGATGGTATCGGACATCTCCTGCGCAGAGAGGAGAGGTTCAGTGTTCCCAAGATCTGAGGCATCGAGAACACCACGTGCGAAATAGCCTCCGCGTGGATACATGTTATTGGCCATTAAGCCTTCCATTGATAGATAGCCATATGAATAGGAGAACGCGGCATCGAGATTGTCAGCGCTGACATTGCCGATAGCAATCTCTACAGCTGGCATATTCTCCGCTTCAGCTGCATTAAAACTAATCAGTCCGGAATTGACTGCTGCTGTGACATCTCTGATGGCTGTGCATGGCATCTGGGGTGGCAGTGACATTGTCATGATGCCGCTGTCCTTCACCATAAGGTAATCACCATCTGCGATATCGCTTAGCGCGATCTCTGATTCTGTTGTCTCCGGAGACGCGATATATATCACTCTTCCGCCATCCTGACGGAGCGTGTCAATCATATAGTTGCCTCCGTCATCGACAGTGACTGCTGTGACTTTCACAAGAGTCTCATCGCTCTGCTGTTCCTGTACGCCTTCTGCGAAGAGAAGGATTCCCGAACAGAACAAAACAGCAGCAAAAGCAAGAAATTTTCTCATCTTAACTCCTCGATGCAATAATCTTTCCTGAATTTAGCTAGATAGAAAGCCACGGTCAATGAATTGAAATGGAGATTCTGTGGAAATGATAATGTGCTACAATACAGCCATGACTGAAAAAGACAAGGAACTATTGAGAAGGACTATTGTGATAGCTCATTCTGCTATGGAGAAGGGTAATCATCCATTTGGAGCGCTTTTGGCAGATGAGGATGGCAATATACTCATGGAACAGGGCAATGAGTTCCAGGAAGGTGGAAGCGCATATCATGCAGAGACTCTGCTGCTGTTGAAAGCTGCTAAGCGTTATTCCCCTGATTTCCTCAAGAAGTGCACGCTCTACTCGAATTTTGAGCCATGCTGCATGTGTACTGGCGCACTTTACTGGACTAATGTCGGACGCTTGGTCTTCGGAGCGACTGAGAAGGACTTGCTGCGCTTTACTGGTGATAATGAGGAGAACCCCACATTCTCCCTCTCTTCAAGGGAGGTTGTCAGCCATGGACAGAAGGAAATCGTCATCGAAGGTCCTTCTGATGACAGTGAGCTTGTAGAAGCCATCTGCCGCGATCATCTGGATTTCTGGAAGTGAGCATCCCTCTGCTTCCATCCATGCTCAAGCATGAGAATATATCGAAGATAACTGAGAACGGAATCCTCATACGCGACAGAAGGAAGCTTCCTTTCTCCAATGAGGATGTGCTTTGCCATGATTACAGAGAAGCCGCAAAAGCCATAAAAGAGATGGTTACGCAAGGTGGAGGGCCTCTGGAAGTCGCTCTCAATTCATTGCTTTTCACCTGGCTTCATGACAGGGAGCATCTCTCTGATGCTGTCTCGTGCCTCTCTCTTTCGCGTCCGACGAACACGACGATGAAAAGAACGTTGGAAAGGGTCATGGAAGAGTATAGCAAGAACAATGATATGGCCGGGATAATCCAGAGCGCGTTCGATTACTATGATGCTCTCTATGACAAGATTTCAGATATAGGGGAGAGCCTTATCGAAGATGGATATGGTGTGCTGACTACATGCTTTCCGGAGCATACATTCATGCTCACGATGGCTAAAGCTAAGGCAAACGGCAAGCGCATAACAGTCTATGTGCCTGAAACGCGTCCTTATCTTCAAGGCGCGCATCTGACAGAGCCCTGTCTCAGGGAGCTGGGCATTGAGTGCTACCTTATTACAGATGGCATGCCCGCACACTTCATGATGGAAGGTAGAATACAGCTGTATATGACTGCATCGGATCTGGTGCTGGAGGACAGGACAGTTGTCAACAAGACTGGTACGCTGTCAAATGCCATTGCTGCAAAATACTATGGTATACCATACTATGCGTTCTCGCTCTCTCCTGACAGGACAAAGACGAGATCGGATATCGTGATAGAATACAGGGATGGTGAAAGCATCAAGCGCATTGGCTCTCTGTGCATAGCCCCTGATGAAGCTGCTGCTCTTTATCCTTGTTTTGATATAATAGAGCCAAGCCTGGTTGCAGGCATAATTACAGAAGGAGGAATCATTTGAAAGCGATTATTGGTGGTACTGGGATAGATAAGGACAAGAGATTCCTGGACGGAACGGAGCATATTGTCACGCGTTATGGTGAAGCGTATTACACTGTTCTCGATGATATCGTGTACCTGCCTCGTCATAGCCCCGGGCATTCAGTTCCTCCTCATATGATCAATTACAAGGCAAATGTTCAGGCACTTGTCGATTTGGGAGTTGATAGCGTTATATCAATCTATGCAGTTGGTTCAATCACACGCCGCCTCTCCCCAGGCCGGTTTGGCTTGGTAAAGGATTTCATCGACTTGGCATTCTCCAGAGCGAACACTTTCTACGATGGCAGCACTAGAGAAGTGCGCCATGTTCCGTTTGTGGAACCTTTCGACAGGAAGCTTGGCGCGCTCTTTGCACGTACCGCTGTAGAGTCCGGATACTCGCTTGCAGTCGACAGCGTTTACATAACGACAAACGGACCACGTCTTGAGACACCTGCTGAGATTGTAGCGTACAGAAATCTCGGTGCCGATATCGTTGGGATGACGCTAGGCACTGAAGCTGCACTTTTAAAGGAAGCTGGAATCAGGAATGCGGCTGTTGCATATTCGATAAACTGGGCTGCTGGACTTGATGCTGAGGGCATCTCTTTCCTGGAGGATGAATCCATTGAGAGGCTTGTTGGCGAGATTATGTCGATTGCTGTGAAGACACTGTCAAAACTCTGAGCGTGGGTTATTGAGTTTCTAGTCTGCTTTCTTTTAAAATCATACCGTGGGAAAAAGCGGTTTGACGCCAGCTTTCAGATTTCTGAAGCTGACATATGGCAATTATATTAAGAGAAGATATGGTATCACGGAGAAGGGGATGGAAAATGTTGTTCCATTCCGTGGGCCATGCATTGTTTTTGCGAATCATACACATACACTCGATCCATTTTTCATCTCAGAGATGTATCCGTATACTATCAGATGGGTGGCTGGAAGCTATCTTTTCAAGATGAAGGGAGTCAGTTTCCTGCTTCGTCATCTTGTGCATGCTATCCCGAAAGTCCAGGGCCGGAGTGACTTGGAGACGATCCGGAATATATCGAGGGCATTGAAGAATGGCGATATCGTCGGTCTCTTTCCTGAAGGCACCAGAAGCTGGGATGGAGAGATGATGGATATAACAGCAGCAACTGCCAAGCTTGTGCGTATCTTTCATGTTCCTGTTGTCTTCTGCCACATCGAGGGCGGATTTCTCAACAAGCCGAGATGGAGTGACAAGGAGCGCAGAGGACCTGTTTCAGTCCGTGTGGTCAAGGTACTTACTGAAGAGGAGATAAAGACTTCCTCATTGCAGGAGATTACAGAGATCACGAAGAAGTATCTTTCATTCTCAACTGATGACTGGCAGGAAAGTGCTCATGTGCCATATCCATCGGATAGCGCAGCAGAAGGCTCCGAGCGTCTTTTCTATCTCTGCCCGAAGTGCCACAGGTTCTCTACGATGAGTAGCAGTGGCCGCACTGTGACTTGTTCGTCATGTGGATTATCTGCCACATTTGATGACTATGGGAGAATCAAGATGAATGATGATTATATCCCATATACCCGGCTTTCCGAATGGCATGAGTGGGAAAAGAAGGAGCTTGGTGAAATATATGACAGGGCAGAGGAGGGCTCCACTATCTTCACAGATAGCGGTATTCTTTTCCAGATTCCTGGCAAGAAGAAGCTGGAGACTGTCAGCGAGAATTTCTCAGTGACAGTGACGAAGGAAGGCTTTGTTTTCATCTTTGCCACTCCCATCTTCTGCGATGGCAAAAGTTCTGAGAGGCTGTTCTTCCCGTTCTCTTCGATTGAGTCCGTTGTCATCAACGCGAAGCAGACAATCGAATTCTATGCGGATGGCAAGCAATATAGATTCAGGACAGCTCTTGATAGATCGGCTCTGAAGTATCAGGTGATATACTTATATGTCTCGAGGGGAGGAAAATGAATTTCAACGCTATTATCAATCTGGGAGTAGTTGGAGCGGGGTTGCTTCTTGGTGCTCTGCTGAGGGCTAAAGTCAAGCTATTGCAGCGCTATTTGATACCATCTGCTATCATCGGAGGGTTCTTCCTTCTGTTTTTTTATAATTTTGCTGCGCCGCGTATTGGCCTTGAAGCAGATTTCCTTGGTGATCTTGTCTATCATCTTCTCAATATCTCTTTCATCGCAATGGCTCTGCGCAATCCAGCAGAAGACCGTCCAAAGGATGGCAGCGCTCGCCGTTCGTTCATCCAGAATGTCATTGCTATATTCGGGCAGTACGGACTTCAATGCTTCTTTGGGCTTTTAGCTACGCTTGTCATGATGAAGACATTCATTCCGGATCTCTTCCCGGCCATTGGTCTTACACTGCCTCTTGGCTTTGAGCTTGGACCTGGACAGGCTTATTCAATCACGCTGCCATGGGAAGCGCTGGGATTTGAAGGTGGTACATCCGTAGGTCTCGCCATGGCTGCAGCTGGATTCATCACAGGCAGCATCGGTGGCGTTATCCTGATTAACTTAGGCGTGAAGAGAGGCTGGGTACCGGCTTCGGATGTTGAGAAGCTCAATCAGAGAAGGCTTTTCTCAGGCTTCTTGAAAAAAGGCGAGACGCGCGAAGGCTCAAGGCTCACAAGCGATGGCGAGTCGATTGATACCCTTTCTTATCATGTTGCACTGATCATGGTCTCCTACCTCCTAAGCTGGGCGATGCTTGCTATCATCGAGAAGCTTCTTGGTTTCTTGGGAGGTATAGGTGCTGAGATCTCTTCGACGCTCTGGGGCGTGAACTTCATCTTCAGTATGTTCTCCGCTGCTATTGTCAGGCAGATAATCAAGAGGACGAAGATTGATTACACCATCGATAATGGTACACTCAACAGGATCAATGGCCTCTCTGTAGACCTCACAGTCGCCGCCTGTCTTGGTGCCATCTCGCTTACAGCGCTTTCCGCATACTATATTCCAGTAATCATATTGATCGTGGTTGGCATCCTCATCACATGTTTCGTGTTGCCATGGTACTCTTCCAGGATTTATTCGGATCATCAGTTCTATCGCATGCTCGTGCTCTTCGGAACTGCAACTGGAACGCTCCCAACAGGGCTTTCACTTCTGCGCGTTGTCGATCCAGATTTCGAGACGCCAGCTGCCCGCGATTACGCATATGCTTCAGGAATGGTCTTCGTCTTTGTCTTCCCTCTGATCCTGTTTGTAAATCTGCCAGCGTATAGCTATTCGCAGAATAACCCGGCTCTGTTTTTCACGATGCTTGGCATCACGCTGATCTATTCGGTGATCTTCGCAATCGCTTATAAGATTGCGGCAGGCAAGAAAGCTTTCAGAAAACTTGGTACTTTCTGGTACAAGGAAGATAAGTAATGTCCCATCCGCTTTACTACTGGATGACTGATAACGCAGAGCTCTTCAGATATGCTGGAGAGCTTGCATGCATGAGAGAAGGAGCTGGCCGCATTCTTCTTTCAGGTTCCGCTTCTGCTTTCCTTGCGCCGCTTTTCAAGACGCTCTATCCAGATGCCACGATTATAGTTGCTTCTGATGACAGCTCTGTCTTGGATGAAGTGAAGGGCATGTGCCCTGATGTTATCTCCGAGTGTGTGCCGCTTTGCGCTTTCACTGCGGATCATGTTGATATAGCAGTTTCAGTGCTTGCTATAGAGAGTCTTGAGACAAGAGAGCTTACGACATATCTCTTCTCGCTTTACGATGCACTCTCTGAGGATGGCAATCTTTATATCTCATTTCCACAGGCAGAACGTCCGGGCCTCTATCCGATGAATGAAGAGACTTCCTGGTACGATGCAGGCGTGAAAGTGAAGATGAAGCGATACCAGGCTGAGGATGTGATGAAGGCTCTTTCCATGATAGGCTTTGAGCTTAGGGCTGCGGAAAAGGATGAGAACGCCGAGCTTGGCACGATCATCTCGATACACGCTGTTAAAAAGCGAGTGTAGCTTTCATCTGCTTTCGGAGATGTTTCAGAAAAGAAGATTATCTGTCGATTTAGTGAAGTATGACTCTTTTATTCTTTTCTGTGCTATTTTCCAGTCTGGAGGCAGAAATATGAGAAAAGGTTCGGTTATTACACTTGTTCTTGGTATTGTTCTGGTAGTTCTTGGCATCCTTATGGTAGCAGGAGGTACTGCAATCGATGCACCTCACAGTGCAGTATATAACTACGGTCATGGCTTCATGCTTTATTCGATGAGATATAGCTACTCGATGCAGGGTTATGGCAATGCATTTGTCTCATTCGGACATCTGGTCTTTGATGGAGGTCTTGCGCTGATGGTCATCTTCACGGTTCTTCAGGTTGCTGATCATATGAAAGAGAAGGACAAGAAGAACGCAGAGAAGAAAGAGAATGATGACCTCTCAAGTATGAAGAAAGCTAAAGCCGAAGCTGTGGATGCGACTGTCCACGAAGTAGACGAAGAGGATAACAGATGATATTTTCCCCTGCCTTGGTTGCAGGGGATTCTTTTTCGAACCTCTAATCGCTAATATAGCGATGGAGGAAATGATGGTAGACATACTCATCAGGGCATGCTTTTTCCTTCTTCTGGTCATTCTTGGCTATGTGATGAAAAAAGCAGGGATTCTGTCTAAGGGTGATGGCGTTGCGCTTGCACGCGTCGTGCTTAATATCACACTGCCATGTGCGATTTTGGTAAGTTTCAAGACATTCGTCTTTGAGTGGACATATATGATGATTCCTCTCATCTCGTTCGCCGCTAACTGGTTGATGCTGGGATGGGGCTATCTGCTCTCAAAGCGTGGCAGCAGGGAAGACAGAATCTTCTACATGCTCGAGATGCCTGCCTATAACATAGGTAACTTCACTCTTCCATTTGTCTCGGGCATCCTTGGTTCAACTGGCGTTGTAGCTACATGCCTCTTTGATATGGGAAACTCTCCCATGTGCCTTGGTCTGAATTTCATAATCACAGCGCTGGTGCTTGGCGAGAATCCAGGCAGAAGCCCATTGAAATCTGTACTTTCAATATTCAAGAAGCCATCATTCACAGTCTATTTCATCATGCTTATGCTGAGTATTTTCTCGATAAAGCTACCTGATGTCGTTTTCGATTTTGCAGGTCTTGTAAGTCCTGCCAATGGACCGCTTGCGATGATCATGATCGGCTTGATGCTTGAATTCAGCTCTGAGAAGTCGAAGCTGAAAGAGGTCGTGACCGTGAATATCTGCCGCTTGCTGCTGGCCGGTGTGATTGGACTGCTGTTCTTCGCTTTCACTCCATTTCCATATGAAGTGAGGAAGGCTGTGGCTATCACAGCATTTTCCCCGATAAGCTCAGCAAGCCCTGCTTTTGTCTCGGAGCTGAAAGGCGATGTCGAGCTAGTTGGCTTCGCAAGCACTGTCTCGATAGTTATATCACTGGTTCTGATGCCTTTGCTGTTTGCGTTGATATAGCGGGTTGGTTTCCAGTTACGAGCGTGTTGAATCAAAATAGAATCTAACCATAGGACTGTGAAAATCAAAAATCAGAATCTAACCGTAAGGTTATCAATTCCAGTAGCTGTAAGTCCTTTGCGTCATGGCCAGAAAGTCCATCTGGCCATGCAT
>JADIMT010000048.1 GCA_017694595.1 Candidatus Ornithospirochaeta stercoripullorum
CATCAATACTGTGGTATGATAAATTCCATGGCACTGAAAAGAAAAGGCATATTGCTTTCATTCACAGTCTTCGCGATGTTCTTTGGAGCGGGAAATCTCATATTTCCCGCCTTTCTAGCATTCCAGGCTGGAGAGAACATCGTACCAGCATTCATAGGCTTTGCCATCACAGCTATCGGATTCCCGGTCCTGTCACTATTAGCGGCAGAGAAAGCAGGATCGCTATCAGCACTTGCAGGGAAAGTCTCAAAGCTTTTCAGCTTACTTTTCACAGTCGCAATCCACCTGGCTATTGGGCCGTGTCTGGCAATCCCAAGAACATCAAGTACAAGTTTCGAGATGCTCAAAGCCGCGTTCAGCTTTGAAGGATTAGCATCATCAATAATCTTCTCAGCTCTCTTTTTCCTTGCAGCTGCAATCATCGCACTGCACCCAGAGAAATTATCAAAGCGTCTTGGAAGGATTCTCGCGCCCATCCTGATTCTCCTGATAATCATTCTCTTCGCAGGAACGATCTGTATAGATTTAAATTCGACGAGCGCTTTAGATGAATGGGCTTCTTCTCCTTTCTCGACAGGCTTCAAGGAGGGATATCAGACAATGGATGCAGTTGCAGGACTTGCATTCGGCAGCGTGCTCATCATAAACATCCAGGCATTGGGAATAAAGAAAGAAGATGAAATGAAAGAAGGAGTGAAAGCAGCCATAGGCGGAGGCATCTTCCTTCTCTTCATCTATGCACTTCTAGCTGTTATCGGTATGAAAGCAAATGCTTTCGCACCAGATGCAAAAACTGGCGCAGACATCCTTTCCGCAGCTGCCTGGTGGATATCTCCAACAGTTGGAAGGTATCTTATCGCCGCAATCTTCCTCATAGCTTGCTTCAATACAGCAGTTGGACTTCTCTCCTCATGCGGAGAGTACTTCTCATCCATTGCCCCTCGCATCTCTAGAAATAAATGGATAGCTATCTTCGCTATTGTATCAGCAGTAATTGCCAATGCAGGGCTCAGCAGCATCATCGCAATCTCCTCACCGGTTCTTGAACTGCTTTATCCAGCAGCAATCACGCTTATACTCCTTGCATTCCTGCCAGGACAGGTTGAGAGACATCTCACTTACATACTTGCTGTATCAGTTTCATTGATCTCTTCGCTTCTTGCGATGCTTAACATTCCGCTTCCGCTATCTGCATATGGCTTTGGCTGGCTTTTGCCGACAATAACAGCAGGAATCATTGGATTTGTACTCGACAACAAAAAGCCCGTCCATCGCTGAACGGGCCAACTCATTTCTATTAATATTATCTATCGTATCCGATATTGATTCTTACAGTGAAACCATCGAGGCCATACTCACCTGCTGTTTGGCCGAACTCCTGACGGAAGTATGCCACATCAACTTTGAAGGCCCAGAGATCAAGTCCAAGACCGAGTGACCAGTAGCCCTGGCTCAAACCACCGCGGATATCCAAGAAGCTCAACAATCTAACTTCCGCACCAATATTCAAGTGATACATGAAATCACGGAATGTGAAATCCTTATCGACGCACATACCCACAATATCTCTGAAATCGATAGCAATCGTCGGGCTTGCATACCAAGTATTGAGTGACCAGCCTATACCAGCATCAAGCGACCAGTCAGAATTGAAAGAGAACTTGTCACTGCTGCTCTTGCCACCCAGTGGATCTTTCAGGAACTCTTCATAGCCATCAAATCCTGTCATATAGAAACGACCATTGAGGTTCCTTGCGACAACACCAAGGGAGAAGCCATATGGCATATTCACATTAAGACCAAGATCTATAGGAATCGAGAAGCCCGCCATGATAGGAGTTGTCTGGAGTACGTTCGTAACATCATCTGGATTAGAGACAATATCTGCACCGATGATATCCGTATAAGCAAGATAGCTGAAACGGACCATCGCACCTACATCGATAGAGAAATCGAGAGGAAGCTGGAAGCGGTAACCATAACCCAGAGAAATAGCTGCCCTCACCTCTCCGAAAAGATCTGCTTCAAGACCATACTGCCCATCTTCACCAAATGTATTGATAACTATTGTCGTATTAATACCAAGACCGAAGCCTCCTGCTGTGAAGGAAAGCCCGGCATCTAAATCCATCAGTCTGCCATAACCATCCTGGATTCCACTAGCCATATTCACCAAGGAGCCAAGGCTGAAAAGATCTCCGCCCCCTTTGATTGCGTCATATAGATGGTAAACTGTCGCCTGTACGGATGGAACAGAAAGCTCAAAGCGCCTTGAGGCAAGAGCTGCAGGGTTTACATAGAATGTGTCGCTTCTGCCAGTTACGGCAACACCCGTTGTTCCCATACCGCGGACTCTGGCCGTGAGTGGCTGGTATGGAGTTATTAAAGATGCAAATGCGTTATTATCTGCTGGAGTTACTGCAGATACATCAACAGCTGTCAAAGCTGAAACTGCCAGACAAAGCGTAAGAAGGATCAGTGACACTTTTTTCATACTGTCTCTCCTCCTTCATTTGAATCCGAGTTCTGCTCACCATCCTGAGAATTCATCTCGCTGAGGAAGGAATCAAGTACTACATTGAGATTGATATCCTTGAATGCTGTTGCTCTCTTGATCGTATTGAACATCTTAAGAGCTTCATTTGCAGTGGAGATAAGAGAGCTGATCTGCTCCTCTCCAAGACCTTCATCTCCTGTATTCTCCATCTCATTCATAACAGTTTTAACAATAGAGAGAGCAGAATTGATTATTGCGATATCGCCTTTGGTTGTCGTTCCTTCTCCTGAAGGATTCCTTATATCTCCGACAATATTCTTAGCCGCGGCAATTGCATTGAGCGCTTGTTCCTTCACAGCCTCTGGAATTGAGGAATCAGAATTGTCTTCTTTAAGGCTAGTCTCAGCCTGGGTGAGGAAATCTTCAATCGATGCAGAGCCTGTTTCCGTTACTATCTCAGATTCTATATCTTCAAGAATCGGCTGCATCTTTGTCTTGCTATCTTCTGTAGCATCCTGAGAAAGAGTATCTACAAGCTTCTTCTCTGTATCAGGGTTCTTTGAAGCCTGAACCACAAGATTGACAAGCTCTTTATATGGATCGCTATCAGGATCCTCGCTTGTGAAGCCTCTATCAACGAGGTCTTCTATCCCGCTTACGATTTCATCTCCACCTAGTCCACCCATGACATTAGGGGCCATACCTCGCATGAAATCCTCAAGACTACAGGAAGAAATCAAAAGAAGAGCTGCAAGCAGAAAAGCAACTCCTTTAGATAATCTGGCCATTTTTCCTCCAAACAATATATGCACTCGCGACACGCATCTATATTATTAAACACATAATACAAAGAAAGGTTACAGCAAAGATGGCACTTGAACAAGACCAATATTTGTGCGATAGTCTCATAGACTGCTGAAAAAAGCAGAATTTCCGCCCGTATGGGTGAGATATAGTGCTGGGGACGCTAAGCGTCAAGCGTATGGAGGATTACTATGGCAGTAGTAACCATGAAAAGCCTCTTGGAGGCTGGAGTACATTTCGGACATCAGACAAAGAGATGGAATCCGAAAATGGCACGTTTCATCTTCACAGAGAGAAACGGTATTCACATCATCGATCTTCAGAAGACCTCTGCATGCATCGTAGAGGCATATGAGGCAGTAAGAACACAGGTAAAGAACGGCAAGCAGATTCTTTTCGTCGGTACAAAGAAGCAGGCACAGCAGGCTATTGAGACCGAAGCTAAGAGATGCGGTATGCCTTATGTTTCCAACCGCTGGCTTGGCGGCATGCTCACAAACTTCACAACAATCAAGAAGAGCATCGCAAAACTCAAGAAAATTGAGAGAATGGAAGCTGACGGAACATTCGATTCCCTCACAAAGAAGGAAGTCGCTCTCTATACAAAAGAGAAGAACAAGCTCGAGAAGAACCTTGGCGGCATCAAGGACATGAAAGAACTTCCGGGCGCTCTCTTCATCATCGATACAAAGAAAGAGGCTCTTGCAGTAGCAGAAGCAAAGAGGCTCGGTATCCCTGTTATCGCAGTTGTTGATACAAACTGTGATCCTACAGACATCACATACCCTATCCCGGGCAATGATGATGCTATCAGAGCTATTTCACTTTTCGTTGAAATCATCGCAAACGCTATCATCGATGCAGACAGCGAAGCAGGTATCCAGATTGTTGAGTCCCTCGATGACGATGAGGAAGCAGCAATGGAGGAAGGACCTGTAGAGGACAAGGATGAAGTATCCGATGATGAGGAAGTAGACTATTCAAACTACGAACCTTCCGAAGAAGAAGCAGCAAAAGACGAAGATGAAGCTGCTGACGAGGAAGAGGATTACTTCAATAACTAAGGAG
>JADIMT010000049.1 GCA_017694595.1 Candidatus Ornithospirochaeta stercoripullorum
ATCCTCATCTCCGAGATAAGAAGGAGGATGGCAGGGCTGAAAGAGGAATGGACGCTCAGCAAGGTCCGTACAGCATTGGATAAGATAACATTCTCGAAGGTGAAGGTTGAGCACCTGAAGAAAGCGAAGAATCTCAGGGGGATTGTCTCTGCACGCCAGCGCTCTTATCTTGCGAAACTCCTGGATTGCTCTGAGAAAGAAGCCGCAGATAAGCTCTTCAGCATCGAGATCTCATAGTTATTAAAATAGAATTCAGGTTAACAGTTTATATAATAGTTAATTCTTTGTATTATTTAACTTTAATTGCATCGAACGGGCACATTTCATGACAACAGTAGCACTTTATACACTTCTTTTTATCGAAAGAGACATGACCGTCAACGATTTTCAGAGCCTTTGCAGGGCATACATTGACACAGCGTGAGCACGCTTTGCATTTTGCCGCATCGAAGACTGGCCGTGGTCTGGAATCAGTGCTGCCTCGCTTGAAGAAGTTGAGTATCGTTCCAAGAACAAGGGAGCGGAATGTTCCTTTCTTTCCCTCTCCGATTCTGATGTAATCCTTGATAATCAGCTGTGATGGATGCAGAAGCGGAAAAGTTGCATCGCTGATGCCCGGAACAAGCTTTTCAGCTGTCTCGATAAGAGGGATGCTTGAATATCCCATGATAAGAGCTTCTGCGCGATCGAGCGCATAGCCATTTGCTGACCCCATCAACAATCCGACATGCCTGGGGCTTCCGCTTCCGGGGCCAGGGCCTTCCATCCCGATGACAGCATCGATGAATGCATAGTTGACATGGCACTCTTGGTAGACTTTCATCAGAAATGCTGCGAAAGACTCTGGCGTCCTGTATCTGAGGTGGAGTGGGCTTTTGTTCAATCCTGGAATAGTTCCGAACATGTTCTTCACAGCACCAGTCGCGCTCATGAGCTGATGAGTCTTGAATTTTGCAAAAGAAATGACCACATCAGCCTCATCCAGTGCAGCTGCCATTGGAATTCTTGTACCATCTATCGTGTGTATTCTGTTCTCTTCTCTGAAGTCCGATAGTGTTGCACCGGAAGCTATGACGACATCGGCAATGCCTGAGTTCTTCGCAGAAAGCTTTCCTGTCTGTGTGCCCGGAGAATCGCCGACTATGATTTTGCAAGCCCCTTCGTCATTCAGATACTTCAAGAGGGCAGAGAGCGCTCTGCAATCTGTTGTGATGGCTTTCTCTTTAGGTGCATCTGATAGGATATTAGGTTTTACGAGAACTGTTTTTCCTTTCACATCTGGGAATTCACTGTTCTCGATAATCCGCTTGAAAGCCGCATCCAGCTCGTTGTCTGTATAGTCTTTGCACTCTGTAATCGCACATCTTGTCATAGTTTTCTCAACAACGCGGCATACATAGGGCCACGTCCTCCGCTTTTATCGGGAAGTACGAGAGAACCATAATCAAGTTTCTCTCCGAATTCAAGAGCGATAGGCACTTCAATAGCCTCTCCTGGGTGTTTTGTCATGAATCTGCGGATGATTGCATCATCTTCTAGGCGGTTGATTGAACATGTTGAATAAAGAAGACAGCCACCGCGCTTGAGAGCCATCATGGCAGAGTTAAGCATAGTGTATTGCAAAGCTTGCAGCCGTTTAGGCCTAGAAGGGGACCACTGCATCAGATGTTCGTGGCTTTGCATGACATGACGCTCTGAAGAGCATGGCGCATCGAGTAGTATTGCATCATAAGCTTCCTTCTCGTATAAACCCCATTTGCTGGCATCATGGCCTGTCACTTTCCATGATGATAGGAGGGAAGAAGGGAGGCATTCTGTAACAGCTCTTCTCATGCGCTCTCTCCGCTCTGATGACCTGTCATTGGAAACTAATGAGCATTTTCCTTCCATTCTTGAGAGAAGGACAATAGTCTTCCCTCCTGGGGCTGCGCACATGTCCAGCACGGAATCTCCCTCTTTCAGAGGCAATAGATATGCTGTTTCGATTGATGTTCTGTCCATGTAATATGGCTGGATAAGATCCGGAAGCGTTGTCTTGTCTTCCTCTTCACTGAGCATGGCAGCTTTCAACTCTTCCCATCTATCGCCATATTGCTCTGAATAAAATACCTCAAATGTGATTTTCTCTCTAGCCACGGAACACTCTCAGATATGTATGGATGCTTCCTACAGTCAAACCAAGGATGGCACCTGCTATGACTTGTATAGCTGAATGCCCTATCATTGTTTTGAAGGAAGTCGGGGAAATCTGGCTATTGGCATGCAATGAAGAAAGTATTGCAGACCATTTGTTGAGAACCTCAGCTTGCTTGCCTGTTTCGTAGCGGACATTCATGGCATCGTTCATGATGACAAGACTGAGAAAGACACAGATGGCGAACTCAGTGCTTGCAAGCCCTTTGGTCATGCCGACGCTTACAGTCAATGCCGCAGTTGCTGCAGAGTGGGATGATGGCATACCTCCCGTTGTGGTCAGATAACGCCATTTCCATCCATTGCCTAGCACAAGGCTGATCATAGGCTTCAGAAACTGGGCTAGAACGAAAGCAAATGCCGCTGACAGCAGCGGTATATTCCTCAAAAGCTTATCCATTGACTGAAAGCCTATCATTTGCACTTGCCGTGGTCAATCTTCCTTCTATTTTCTATAATGGGTACCAAGGAGCTTATATGGGACAGACACAGTGCTATAAAATACTCTCAAAGCATCTTGTAAGCGGAACGCTCAAGCAAGGTGAGAGTATTTCTATCAGAATCGACCAGACGCTAACTCAGGATGCAACTGGAACCATGGCTTATCTTGAGTTCGAATCATTGGGTCTTGATAGAGTCAGGAATGAGCTAGCTGTAAGCTACGTTGATCATAATACAGTCCAGGTTGGCTTTGAGAATGCAGATGACCATGAATACCTGAGAACTGTCGCAGATAGAAAAGGCGTCATTTACTCAAGAGCTGGAAATGGAATCTGTCATCAAGTCCATCTTGAACGCTTTGCGCTTCCGGGCAAGACGCTCCTCGGATCGGACTCTCACACGCCGACTGCAGGAGGGATGGGATCTTTTGCAGCTGGTGCGGGAGGCTTGGATGTTGCGCTTGCCATGGCGGGAATTCCGTTCAGCCTCATCTGTCCTCGTGTTGTGGAGATAAGGCTCCATGGCAGTCTTAAGCCATTTGTTTCCGCCAAAGATGTTATACTCCATGTCCTGGAACACTTTGGCGTGAAAGGCAATGTCAATACAGTCTTTGAATACACAGGAGATGGTGTTAAGACTCTTTCTGTTCCTGAGCGTGCGACAATAGCTAACATGGGAGCTGAATGCGGTGTCACAACATCTCTCTTCCCTGCGGATGAGAATACTAGGGCATTCCTCCGTTCCCAGGGAAGGGAAGATGGGTTTGTGGAACTTAGAGCCGATGACGATGCCATTTATGATGATCTTTTCGAGATTGACCTTTCTCAGCTGGAGCCTCTTGCAGCTTGTCCACACAGCCCGGGAAACATAAAGAAAGTGAGTGAGCTTGAAGGCATGGCTGTCAATCAGGTGCTTATCGGATCGTGTACCAATTCCAGCTATACGGATCTGAAGAAGGCGGCAGCTATCCTGAAAGGCCATACTGTCTCTCCATCCGTGTCTCTCGGTGTTGCACCAGGGTCAAGGGAAGTGCTGATGATGATTACAGAGGACGGTACGCTTGAGACGCTCATAAAAGCTGGTGCCAGAATCCTTGAGTCTGCTTGTGGCTTCTGCATTGGCAATCATCAGAGCCCTGGAACTGAGAGTGTCTCATTGAGGACGAGCAATCGCAATTTCTATGCCCGTTCAGGAACTGCCAGCGCTTCTCTCTACTTAGTATCTCCTGAAACTGCTGCAGCATCTGCTATCATGGGAGTTTTCACAGATCCGAGAGCGTGCGATGCTGATCTTTCTGAAATCAAAATGCCCGAGAAATGCCTTGTTGATGACTCGATGTTCATTCACCCTTCTTATTCGCTTGAGATAAAGAGAGGACCTAATATCGGGCAGCCACCGAAGAACACAGCACTGCCAGAGACAGTGAAAGGACACGCTGTGATAAAAGTCGGAGATAAGATTACGACCGATCACATCATGCCTGCAGGTGCAAGACTGAAATACAGATCGAATATACCACGCTATGCTGAATTTGTCTTTGAATCTGTAGATCCTGCGTTTGCAGAGCGCGCTGCTTCCTTACGCGATAAAGGCGAGTGCGGATTTATCATTGCAGGCGCCTCCTATGGACAGGGATCTTCCAGGGAACATGCTGCTATCTGCCCGATGTATCTAGGAATCAGGGCTGTAGTAGCTGTATCAATTGAGAGGATACATCAGGCTAATCTATGCAATTTCGGTATATTGCCCCTTCTTTTCGATAATGAGGATGATTACAGAAAAGTGGAGCAGGGCGATGAGCTTGAGCTTCTTTCTCCTCTCTCTTCGCTTGAGAGCGGTAAGTTCATTCTCCATGATGCAACGAAGAATCTTGATATCCCGCTCTCTCTCTTCGCTTCTGAAGAGCAGAAGGCGATGCTCAGAGTCGGTGGAAGGCTGAATGAGGTGATACATGCAGATCAAAATTGAAAACGGTAAGCTTCTTGTCCCTGATAACCCGGAGATTGTCTATATCGAAGGGGATGGGGTAGGAAAGGAAATTACAGAGAAGATGAAAGCTGTCCTTGATGCGGCAGTTCACGCTGAATATGGCCAAAAGCGTTCTATCGAATGGAAAGAAGCGTTGGCGGGTGGTAAGGCTATCGAGAAGACAGGAGTCAATCTGCCAGATGAGACGCTGGATACGATAGAGCATGCGCTGGTAGCTATCAAGGGACCTTTGATGACTCCAGTAGGCAAGGGAGCGCGTTCTATCAACGTAGCGCTGAGGCAGAAGCTTGATCTCTATGTTTGCTTAAGGCCTGTAGAGTATTTTGAAGGTGTTCCATCTCCAATCCGCCATCCTGAGAATGTCGATATGGTGGTCTTCCGTGAGAATACGGAGGATATCTACGCGGGTATTGAATGGCCATCTGGCTCGGAAGAGGCGGCAAAGGTCATTGCATTTCTGCAACGTGAGATGAATGTGAGCAGAATCAGATTCCCACAGTCATCAGCTATTGGTGTCAAACCAGTCTCTCCCGATGGTTCAAAACGGCTTATCAAAGCTGCCATTGATTATGCATTGGCACATTCTAGACGCTCTGTAACGCTTGTTCACAAGGGGAATATCATGAAATTCACGGAAGGCGGTTTCCGCTTGTGGGGGTATCAGCTAGCGAAAGAGGAGTATGGAGCTTATGAGGAAGATGGCAAAGTCTTCATACCCTCCACATCTGGCCGTATTGAGCTCAAGGACTGCATCTGCGACGCGTTCTTGCAGAATATCCTGATCAAGCCTGAAGCATATGATGTGATAGCAACGCTCAATCTCAATGGAGACTATGTCTCAGATGCGCTTGCTGCGGAAGTAGGCGGTATCGGCATTGCACCTGGAGGGAATATCAACTATGAAACTGGTGCGGCTGTTTTCGAAGCGACTCATGGCACAGCTCCTGATATTGCTGGAAAAGATATCGTCAATCCTCTCTCAATAATCCTCTCTGGAGCTATGATGCTGGAGTATATAGGATGGAATGAAGCTGCTCTCAGAATCAGGGAGGCTGTCAGAAAGCAGATAGCTTCCGGTGCTGTGACAAGGGATTTCTATCTGCTTTTGGAGAAAGAAGGAAGAAAAGGCGAGTGCCTGTCCACAACAGCTTTCACAGAGCGATTGATAGCTCTTATAGAACAAGCTCGCTGAAAGATTCAACTTCAATTACGCGCTCATCCCGGATTGAATCCAGTCCGGGATCTTTTATTCTCACGACCAGGAAAACGCCAGAGTCGAGCGCAGCCTTCACGCCAGAGGCAGAGTCCTCAAAGATTATTGTCCGCTCAGGAGTCGTTCCAAGGCAGGACATAGCTAAGCTGAAGATAGCAGGATTCGGTTTGGATGGGATATCAGTACGGCCAGCGATGATTTCGCTAAGCTTGAAAAAACGATCGAGGCCATACTCCTCTATATACCAATTCATGTTGCACTTTGGAGCTGAGGAGGCTATTGCCATCTTCGCTCCTCTCTCTTTCAGCTTTGAAAGGAATTCTTCAGCGCCTGGTGATAGCTCTAGCCCATGTTCAATGCATAGTTTTTTGTAGAGCAGCTCTTTGCTGTCTGCAATCTTCGCACGTTCCTCGCAAGGCGCATCCGGCTTGAGATAGATGACTGTCTCATCATCGGTCCTTCCGTTGAGGAGTGCAAACTCATCATCAGCAAGAGGCGTGCCCCTTACTGATTCAAATGTTGCGGACCATGCTTCCTTGTTTTCCTGACTGTCCCAGTAGAGAGTTCCATTGAAGTCGAAAATGTATCCATCAGCGTTCGGCAATTGGAACGACATCCCTTGCCTCCGGCCCTGAGTAAACTTGTCTTGGACGACCAATCTTCTGATACGGGTCATGCCGCCATTCAAGATAGTGCGCAATCCAACCAGGGAGCCTGCCCATTGCGAACAGCACAGTGAACATCGATACGGGGATTCCCATCATGTGGAATGTGATGCCTGTGTAGAAGTCGACATTCGGATAGAGATTTCTCTCGATGAAATAGTCATCGTGCGTTGCTCTCTCTTCCAGTTCCAGCGCAATATCCAGCAGTTCATCGGCCTTTCCTGTGGATTCCAGGACTTCTCTTGTCAGCTCTTTTGCGATCTTTGCTCTTGGGTCGAATGTTTTGTAGACTCTATGGCCAAAGCCGAAAAGGCGGAAAGGATCTTCCTTTGACTTCGCTTTCTCAATGACTTTATCGATGGAAAGCCCTTCATTCCTGATACGCTGCAGCATATCCATGACAGCTTGGTTGGCACCACCATGCTTTGAGCCCCAGAGTGCGCAGACACCAGATGTCACGGAAGCGTATAGATTCGCATCTGACGAACCTACAAGACGAACAGCGCTCGTTGAGCAGTTCTGCTCATGGTCTGCGTGCAGGATGAGGAGCTTGTTCAGTGCCGCGACATGGACAGGAGATGGAATGTAGTTGTTGACAGATGTGTGGAACATCATGTTGAGGAAGTTCGCACAGTATGAGTAGTTGTATTGTGGTTCGATGAAGTCGAGTCCTTTCATCTGCCTGTAAGTGAATGCCGCAATAGTTCTCATCTTCGACAGCAGCCTTGTAACTGTAAGGTCGAGGTTCTCTTCAGGGTCCTTGTCCTCAAGCTCTGGATAGAATGCAGAAAGAGATGCAACCATCGCCGCAAGTATTCCCATTGGATGTCCGTCATGTGGATAGGCGCGGAAGAAGTCTCTCATGTTCACATGGAGAAGAGAATTCTCATTGAGGAGCTTCTGGTATCCGATTCTCTCTTCAGCTGAAGGGAGTCTGCCTTTTATCAGGAGATAAGCTACTTCAATGAAGTCACATTTCTTTACCAGATCCGAGATATCATAGCCACGATAGCGGAGTATGCCTTTCTCACCGTTGATATAGCAGATTGAAGACATA
This sequence comes from Candidatus Ornithospirochaeta stercoripullorum, assembly GCA_017694595.1. Lineage (GTDB taxonomy): Bacteria > Spirochaetota > Spirochaetia > Sphaerochaetales > Sphaerochaetaceae > Ornithospirochaeta > Ornithospirochaeta stercoripullorum. The sequence goes on from JADIMT010000049.1 coordinate 7,559, forward strand.
CAAGAACCAGTGTTTACATAACCTGGATCGTATGTGATGTAGCCTGTCTCTTTTCTCAGTGCTGTTATATCAATGGACTTCTCACCCATATTGTCGGTGATGATGTCCGCTTTGAATTCCTTTCCTCCTGAAAGCTTGATTAAAGCTACATCCTTTTCTCTGATCATAGAATCTCCTTGCCGCTGAGGGCTTCCAGTGCTTTGACAAGAGCTTGCGTTCCCTTCCTTCCCATGCCTTGTGATTTTATCGACAGGTAAAGCTGCTTTGTCAGCGCGAGCGATGGCAGAGAGAGCTCCATCTTCTCTGCTTCGTCGAGAGCGATTCCCATGTCTTTTATGAAGTGTTCAACCATGAAACCTGGTTCGTAGTCGCCTTTCAGCACGCGCGGTGCGAGATTGTCGAGCGTCCAGCAGCCAGCAGCGCCTTTGGAGATTGTAGAAACCATCTTCTCCAGATTCAGTCCCGCTTTCGCACCATATACCAACGCCTCAGATACACCGCACATCGTGCCGGCAATCACAATCTGATTAGCCATCTTCGTATTCTGTCCAGATCCGACAGAGCCCATGTGCGTGATGTTCTTTCCCATTGCTTCAAAGTATGGAAGAAGAGCTTCAAAGACATCATCTGTACATCCAGCCATGATTGAGAGCGTGCCATTCTTGGCGCCTGTATCGCCTCCTGAGACAGGAGCATCTGCCATCTCAGCACATTTCAATGCCAGCTTCTCTGCGATGTGGACATCCAGTGATGGCTTTGTTGTGGTCATGTCGCAGAAGATCTTTCCGCTGATATCAGCTTCAATGATGCCGTTCTTGCCAAGATATACTTCTTCAACATCCTTCGGGTATCCAACGATAGTGAATACAGTATCAGAAGCTTCTGCGACCTCCTTTGGGCTGTCACACCAGTGTGCACCTTTTGAAACCAGAGGACCTGCTTTTGATTTAGTCCTGTTGTAGAGGTAAAGCTCGTATCCAGCTTCAATTAGCCTAGAGGCCATTGAGAAGCCCATTACACCAAGTCCGATAAATCCAGTCTTCTTTCCCATAGATGAAGAATAGCACCAATTACTATTCCGTGAAAATCTCTCAGCATCTCTTGCTGAAGACATCAGCTTAGTGCTTATAATCTGGCATGGCGGAGAGTGTTGTAGATTTCACGACAGGCAGTATAGTTCGCAAGATTCTGATCTTTTCCATACCTCTTTTTCTTGGAAATCTCTTCCAGCAGCTCTACAATGCAGCTGATACTCTGATAGTAGGCAATTTCCTTGGATCTGATGCACTTGCCGCAGTCTCATCATCAGGTTCCCTGATATTCATGATGGTAGGATTTTTCAATGGCATGGCAGTCGGTGCCGGTGTTGTGATATCACATGCGCTAGGGGCAGGGGATAGAAAAAGGCTTGAGAGAGCAATACATACGGATATCGCATTTGGCTGTATCTCCGGTGTTGTACTGACTTTCTTTGCTGTCATCTTCACGCCGCATATACTACGGTGGATCTCCACTCCAGATAATCTTCTGCCATTGAGTACCGATTATTTCCGCATTTATTCCGCAGGAATCTTCTTTTCAGTCCTTTACAATATCCTGATGGGAATCATGAATGCGCTGGGAGACAGCAAGCATCCGCTTTACTACTTGATGATTTCATCTGCTGTCAACATCGTGCTTGATCTGCTTTTCATCGGTGTAATGGGAATGGGTGTCGGATCGGCGGCATTCGCTACTATCATTTCACAAGCGGCAAGCTCTGTTCTGTGCCTCATACATCTTATGAAAGGAGATGTGGGATGCAGAGTATCGCTGAAAGCTATGAGGATAACGCGTGGTGAACTGCGCGCAATCGTCTCTTCAGGCTTGCCATCTGGCTTGCAGAACTCAATCGTCGGATTTGCAAACACAGTTGTGCAGGCATCTGTCAATACATTTCCAGCTGCAGCAATCGCAGGCTTTGGCGTCTATGCAAAGATTGAAGGCTTTGTTCTCTTGCCGATTACTACTATCTCTCTTGCCTTGACTACCTGCATTGCGCAGACAGTGGGTTCTGGAAAGCTGGAGCGGATGAAGAAAGGTGCCAGAAGCGGTCTTCTCCTTGATATCATCAGTGGTGAAGCAGTGGGTGCCCTGCTCTTCATCTTCGCTCCATTTCTCTTCAGGCTATTCTCTTCTGATTCTGATGTGATTGCTTTCGGTGTCAGGCAGGCAAGGATAGAAGCTTTCTTCTACTTTCTTCCTGCGCTCTCGCATGGTACTGCTGGCATCCTTAGAGGGGTAGGCAAGGCTTTCATCCCCATGCTTGTGCTCTTGGGGGCGTGGTGCATCACGCGTGTTGTGTTCATACGTGTGCTGCTGTTCTTTGTCAATGATGTAGCTATCATCTACATAGCATATCCAGTGACGTGGCTGCTTTCATCAGCTGTCTTCGTTTACTTTCTCTTTTCTGGAAACTATATTCCAGAAAGGAGGAGGTATCATGATTGAGATAGTGCCTGCATATGACAGACTAGGCGATGTGAGGGAGCTCTTTGCTGAATACACATCGATGCTACTGAAGCTGAATCCTGAGATGTAGCTTTATCTAGAACTGCAGCATTACAGCGCTGAAGAGGAGGATCCGCGCATCAAATACGCTATGCCTAGAGGCCGTTTGTGCATTGCGCTATGCGATGGCGAACTTGCAGGTACTGCCGCACTGCGTCCGCTCGATGATGAACGCGGAGAAGTGAAAAGGCTGTATGTAAGGCCTGAGTTCAGGGGAAAAGGCATTGGCAAAACGCTGATGGAGTGGATTGAAAGAGAAGCGATGGCTATTGGCTATTCAAGTCTGTATCTCGACACTGTACCCCAGCTTGTCTCAGCGATTGCGCTTTACAGAAGGCTGGGGTATGTGGAAACGGATTGCTACAACAATAGTCCTGTCGAGACAACCATATTCATGAAAAAGTCATTGATGGAATAGGATCAGAAATCCTCCCATTGCTTATCCATCGATTCAATCAATTTAAGCTGTGTGCGTGTCCTGACGAGATTGTGCTCCGGGTATGCGGTTTTATAATATGTGTCCCCGTTGATGTAATCGGTGAGGAAACGCACTGCCATTATAGCTGTGATGGTCCTGCCAGATTCCTTTATGCACTCTCTTTCCTTCTCTGTGATGAACGAGGATGAGGCATCGAGATAGCCTTCGTAGAGCGCTTTGTAGTAGGGGATGGAGAATTCCATCAAGCTTGTGTCTTTCTCATCCTCATCTGCAGTGCTGCATGCAGTCCTTATCATATCGCCAGTGTCGAAGAGGATGGTGCCTGGCATGATTGTGTCCAGGTCGATTACAGCCAGCGCTTTGCCCGTCCTTTCACTGAAGAGCACATTGTTTATCTTCGTGTCATTGTGCGTGACTCGCGATGGCAGCAGGTTCTTGTAATAGCTGTTGGAGATGACTGAGAGGCGATCCTCGTTATCGAAGAGGAATTCAAGTTCCTTGCTGACGCTTCCTGCTCTTCCTTTGCTATCTGCTTTGATTGCATCCCTCAGCTGCTGAAAACGCATCGCCATATCATGGAAATGTGGGATGACAGTATAGAGCTTTGAACTGTCGAAATCTGAGAGCTGGTGCTGGAATGTGCCTATGCCAAGCCCTAGGTTGTAAGCAATTTCCTCGTTATCGACTCTGTCATATGATTTGACGCCATCGATGAATGTGTAAGTGCGCCAGTACATACCGTCGCTGTCAATTGCATATGGCTTTCCATCCTTGGCTTTTATCACACGAAGCGTTCTGCGATCCTCATCTTCCATTCCCTTCACTTTCTCTCTGATATGCTCAGTAACAAGAAGTATATTGCTCATCACCTGGTCAGGGTGTGGAAAGACGGAACTGTTGATCATCTGGTGCGTATAACGCTGCTCTCTTCCATTCTCTTCGAAGAGAGAGATGAATGTTGAGTTGATATGTCCCTGTGTGTTTATCTTTATGCCTTTCAGCTCGCCTTGCATCGGAAAGAGCGAGAGTATGTCTTTGACTTTATCCTGTGTGCTCATGGCCATAGTATAGCAGAAAAACAACGCTTCATGTGCAAAGAGAGAGAATCTTCTTCAGCGGCAGTCCTACAACAGTTGTCCAGTCTCCATCGATAGACTCAACAAGCTTATAGCCTGTCTTCTGGAGTCTGTAGCCACCAGCAGCACCTTGCCATTCGTTCGTGCTGACATATTCTCTGATTTCACTCTCCGGGAGTTTTCGGAAGATGACACCAGCTTCATCTGGCACAGCTATCTTTCCTCTTTCAGGAAGATATAGAAAAGCGGCGCTTATGACGCTTTGGCGTTTGCCTGAGAGCTCTTTGAGCATGCTGTAAGCATCTTCTTCATCCTTCGGCTTTCCGAGAAGCCTGCCGCCAATCAATACCATAGTATCGCAAGAGATAGCTGGAAGGGCTGGATTGAATGATGAAGACGAAAGATATGCATCAAGCTTTCTTTCAGCTATTCTCAGCACTGTCTCAAGCGGGGTTTTCCCGTCCCTTGTCTCATCAGCATCCGGAGTGAAAGTGGTGACTTCAGCACCACCAGTTTCCAGAAGAGCGCGTCTGTTAGGCGACGAGGAAGCCAGCACGAGGGAAGGGAACGCGCGGGAGAAATCAAGCTGGATCTGATCCGGTTCAGTTATTCTCTGCACTTCTCAGCCTCCTCGCTTGCTTCAAGCCATCTTGTCTCCTTCTCTGCGATTCTGGACTCAATCTCATCCTTTTCTTTCATCAGCTTTGTGATTTTTGATGCATCTGAGTAGTTTTCAGGGAGAGCAATCTCGCTGTCTATCCTCGATTTCTCAAGATTCAGCTCATCCAGCTCTTTCATCAGCTTCTCCTGTTCTCTTTCCAATGCCTTTATCCTATTGCGCTTCTGATTGGCCTCTTCTCTGGAGATTGCAGAGGTGCTTTTCTTCTCTTCTTTCGTTGTTTTCCTATGGCTCTCTTCTGCAAGCTTCTTCTCTTTCTCCGCAATTTTATATTCGAAGTAATTGTAGT
>JADIMT010000050.1 GCA_017694595.1 Candidatus Ornithospirochaeta stercoripullorum
CTTCCTCTCTAAAGGCTTTGTCATGAAGCTTTTTGTCAGTGGTCCAGATGCTTTGGCTGTTTCGCGTGAGGGTGAGTCTTATCTTTCACTGATGGCGTTCTTCTATTTTTTCCCCGCATTCACAAATGGTATTCAAGGTTTCTTCAGAGGAGAGGGAGATATGAAAGTGACGCTTATCTGTACGTTTATTCAGACATCTGTCAGAGTGCTTTTCACGTTCATTCTTGTTCCTTATCTGGGAATAAAAGGTATTGCAATTGCCTGTGCTCTTGGCTGGAGCTTCATGCTGCTGTATGAAGTTCCTTACTACATGCACTGGAAAAGAAAGCTGATTGGCTAAGTCGACGACATTCAGAACAAGCTTGTCAGCACTGTCCTGAAAAAATGCTTGTTCATGAATTTGCTCTTATTGGTATGGTTTCCGTTTTAATGGCAAAAGCATGTATGTGTCTTCTCAAATGATTGTGAGGCATCTGGGATAGATGTTCAGTGAAATACCGTTGATGAGTTTCCCCAGAACGAGACTCGAACTCGTACGGCATTGCTGCCAAAGGATTTTAAGTCCCTTGTGTCTACCATTCCACCACCTGGGGATCTGTTACATTCTAATATGTTTGAGGCTTTATTGCAAAGCCTCGATCATGCCTTCTGCTGCTCTGATGCCTGAAGCCCAGGCGCCTGTTATTCCACGGCTGGTTCCTGCTCCATCACCTGCAAAGAAAACATCAGGTGCGACCTGGAAGTGATCATCCTTGTATTCTGGCTTATTTGCATAGAGCTTTATCTCTGGATAGTACATGATCGTTGATGGATGGAGGATTCCAGGGATTATAGTATCGAGCTTCTTCATGCCAGACCAGATGTAGCGGAGAATCTTCGAAGGCATCGCAAGCGAGATGTCAGAAGGACAGCAATCACGCAGCGATGGTTCGAAATCATAGAGATCGCCATTGAATGTGGATGTCTTCGATCTCTTGCCCATCCTGAAATCTCCGACTCTCTGCATCAAGGGCTTTCCACCACCCATAAGGGCTGCCATCACGCCTAGATGCTCTGCAAACTCCTGTCCTGAAGCAAGTGGCTCCGTGAATCTGACAGTCTTGAGAATCGCAAAGTTGACAAGTCCATTGTTCTTTGCAGCATCTGGCGCGTAAGCATGGCCATTGACAGAGTACCAGACATCACCACGCTCTGTAATATATTTCTCTTTCACAACATGAGCATTTCCGCTGTTTGTGCAGAATGTCCTGACTTTCTCTGGAAAGTAGAATTTTGGATCATAATAATCTTTGACAATAGGATAACGCTCAATTCTGGTTTCCACTCTGATCCCAACATCTAGGATATTATCCATATAGGCAACTCCAAGCTGATGCATCACTTGCTGCAGGAAGTGGAAGCCATGTCGGCCTGGTGCTACGAGGATTGTCTTGTATCCTATTTCCCTCAAATCAGTAGTAATGAACTTCTGTTCATTGTTGATGCTGAGCATCTCTTCTTTGAGCGATATATCGACACCTTTGTCAATCAAATCCTTCATCAGCTTCTGTATGAGTCTCAATCCGCCATCCGTTCCAAGATGTGTCTGCTGTATTTCAAGTAATGAACAGCCAAGCTTTTCCGCTCTCGATTGATATACTCCAATATTCGATTTCGGAAGAATGTCAGGCTTGAGAAAATCTTTCACCATTGCAAGGTAATGTTCAGCTTTTTCCTTTGACCAGTATTCGAAGGGAAAACCGATAGGGTAGGTGAAATTCATCTTGCAATCATTGCGCATTCCGCCCGTTGAGACAGGGGCTTTGTCAATCATGAGGATGGAGATTCCAGGTTTTTTCTCTAGTAATGAGAAAGCCGCTCCCATGCCCGCTGGACCTGTTCCAATTATGACAGCATCATATTTATCCATTTTCTACTCCCAAAAGATTATGCATTAATGTTATACTTAAGTAAATGGTGTAATACTCCAAAATAATTTTTCCTTGATAATACTCCGAAAACGGAGTATATATTTTAAATATGAAATATATTGATGTTAGAGAAGCCTCTGCGAAATGGGGCATATCAGATAGAAGAATCAGGTTGCTTTGTGCGGAAGGCAGGATAGATGGAGCTATTAAGCTTGGATGGTCATGGACTATTCCTGCAGATACGCCGAAGCCAACTGATGGAAGAATACTCAGACGCTTCAAGACGATAGCGATACGTCCTGGCAGTGTTGATGTGGATGCACTTTCCAGAATGATGGAGAAAGTTTCTGTCAGTGAGGATCTGTATGAGAACGCTGCGTTCAAAAATGTGATTCGTGAGAGTTCTGAGACTCTCTTGGAATATGATGGTACGGTGATAGACGATAAAGATGCCCGCTCCATACTATCCGGAAGAGTTGTGCCATATGTGCCGCTTGAGACGCATCTAGCGCTTCTCAATGCCCGTTCTGTCATCTTCTCGCTTGTTCGGAACAAGGAGAAGCTATGTGAGAAAGACGCGAAAGAGCTCTACGTGCGCTTGATGCAGGGTATTGATGATGTATCATCTGTCGATTACAGGGAAGGCTATGCAGTCTATCCAGCAAGGGAAGAGGAGCAAGCTCCAATTGATGTTGAGATGGAGACAATGTTCATGCAGTATGAGAATTCCTGGAGGAATTATCAGGGAATCACTTCTGCAGTTCTCCTGTATGTGTCGCTTTTGCGTATCCAGCCATATGCGGACTACCCATCGCTTTATGCATATCTGCTGCTATGTGCGGAGCTCCTGAGAAATGGAATTCTGCCACCTCTCATGGACAAGGACTCTGAGGCTGAAGCGAAAGCGGCTTTCTCGCTTGCTATCAAACGTGGAAACTATGAAGATTTCACTCATTTCATCGAACGGAAGATCCATGACTCATATAAGGTGATCGGTAATGTATGATTACATGTTCCGCAATGCACTTGTCGTCGATGGAAGCGGCAGAGAGCCTTACAGGGCAAATGTTGCTGTTTTTGGCGATAGCATTGCATTCATCGGCAAGGAAGGAATTACGAGAGCCCGGAATATAATCGATTCATCAGATTATGTCCTTACTCCAGGGTTCATTGATATGCATACACATACCGATCTCCAGATTCTCAGGGACCGTGATATGAAAGCGAAGATTGGGCAAGGGATTCTTACTGATGTTTCTGGAAATTGCGGTATTGGTGTTTTCCCTAACTCAGGAGAAGCATTGCATCTTGCTGTCGAAGATGTACTTGGAACATATCCGGAATGGTCATGGAAGAGCTGGGATGATTACAAGAAGGTTGTTTCAGATGGTGGTATGGGAATCAATGAAGCCTTCCTTGCTTCTCACACCCCTCTGCGGTTCGCGGCGATGGGGCATGATGCAGGTCGCAAAGCTACAAAGGAAGAGATCAGCAGGATGTGCACAATGCTTGATGACTTGCTCTCATGCGGGGTGCGTGGATTCTCTTCAGGATTGTATTACTCTCCATGTCTATTTGCTGATGAGGATGAACTTGTTGCACTTCTCTCCGTTGTCAGAAAGCACGATGCTTTCTTCGCAGTGCATCATAGATGCGAAGGCAATGATGTCATCACATCGCTTGCGGAAGTTATCGGACTAGCTGAGAAGACAGGTGTAAGGCTTGAGGTCTCGCATTTGAAGGCTATAGGTAAGAATAATCAGCAATATGTTCCCCAGATGCTCTCAATGCTGGAAGACGCGAGAAAGAGGGGAGTGGATGTGAAAGCTGACCAATATCCTTATGCATATGGCTCTACAAGCCTGTTTTCGCTTTTGCCTCCACATATTCTCGGACTTTCACGCTTTGAACAGCGGCTGGCTCTTTCCCTTGAAGGGGAGAGGGAGGAAATCAAGGATGAGATTCTTCATCCTTCCACCTGGGATAGTGTGTATCAGATGGTGGGACCTGAATCGATTAAGATAATGTATCTTGAAAGCAATAGCGAATATAATGGTCTTTCTCTGGCAGAAGTGGGTGAGAAGAGGGGCAAAGACCCTCTGGATGCGCTTTTTGATTTGCTTTCAGAAGAGACCGGGCTTGCTGTAATGAGTGATGTTACACAATCAGAGGAAAGCTTGAAGATGATCATGAAGCATCCTCTTGTCTCTTTTGGCACCGATGCGCTCTACTCAACTCCGATTCCGCATCCCAGATCATTCCATTCCAGCGTTGAATATCTTTCACGTTATGTAGAGAAAGAGCATGTGTTATCGCTTGAAGAAGCTATCAGGAAGATGACAGGTGAGAATGCAGATAAGCTCTCACTCCCAGATCGTGGATATATAAGGGAAGGCTATAAAGCTGACATCCTTCTTTTTAAGCTTGATGAACTGGCTCCTGCCGGGGATGGCAATGATGGCTTTAATGTGATTATGCTGCAAGGCAAACCATGTTTCATGGATGGAAAATGGAATTATTGCCGTGCAGGGAGTATCCTTTAATCATTCCTCGAAAGAGGCTATGAACTTCTTTGTCCTATCTTCCTTTGGACTTCCAAAGAGAGAGTCTGGAGTTCCTTCCTCAACGATGACGCCTTTATCCATGAAGATGGCCCAGTCGGAGATAGCGCGTGCAAAGTGCATCTCATGAGTGACTACAGCCATTGTCATCTTCTCTTCCGCCAGCTCCCTGATGACTTTCAGTATCTCTCTTGTCAGCTCTGGGTCTAGCGCGGATGTGGGCTCATCAAAAAAGAGGACTTCAGGGTCGAGCGCTAATGCTCTTGCGATAGAGACTCTTTGCTGCTGGCCTCCCGATAGCTGATAAGGATATTGCTTTGCTTTATCTTCTATTCCCATCTTCTTTAGAAGTGAGATTGCTTTCTCCTCAGCTTCCTCTTTTGTTCTTTTCAGCACCGCGCGTTGCGCTTCTGTGATGTTCCTCAGGACAGAGAAATGCGGGAAAAGGTTGAACTGCTGGAAGACCAGTCCTGTCTTCATCCCGATTGCACGTTCCTTGTCAGGTGTAGTGTAAACAGCTTTGCCGTCAACTGATGAGAATAGCTTTTCGCCAGCTATCTCAAGTTCTCCATCATCAGCTTTCTCAAGTTGCGTGATGATTCTCAGTGTTGTTGACTTCCCTGATCCTGATGGGCCTATGATAGAAAGAACATTGCCTTTGGGCAACGTGAAAGAGATGTCCTTAAGGATTTCTATGCCACCGAACGCTTTTCTGAGACCTGTTAGCTTTATCATGTTTTCCATGTTTTCACCTATAATAATTGAGCTTCTTCTCACCGATTGCGAAGAGACGCGAGACGATGTAGTTCATAACGAAGTAGAAGACACCTGCGATGAATATAGGTACGGTGGAGAACTCTCTTGATGAGGCTGTCTGGGCGACTCTGAACAGCTCCGCTACTCCGATTGTCTGTGCCAGCGCTGTATCTTTTACAAGTGTGATGACTTCATTTCCCAATGCTGGGAGTATTCTCTTTATCATTTGTGGCAAGATGATATGGAAAAAAGTATAAGCTTTGGAGAATCCCAGAACCTTCGAGGCTTCATACTGTCCACGGTCGATTGACTGGAGCCCAGAACGATAGATTTCAGAAAAGTAAGCGCTGTAGTTGATGACAAACGCCAGAATACAGGCCGTGAACCTGTCGTATGAAGTCCCGAAAAGGTAGAATGGGGCGAAATAGACGAAAATCAGCTGCAGGATCAGCGGAGTTCCCCTCATTATCTGAATGTATAAATCGACAATCCATCTGATTGGCGCTATCTTTGTCATCTTGCCTTTCGCGACCACAAAGCCAAGCGGCAGCGAGAAGACAAGCGTGAGAAAGAATATCTCAAGGGACGTCACTGTCCCTTCCAGCATCTGAAGGAGCAAATCCTGCATATTGAACCTTTATTTTCCTACAACTGTGATATCGGATCCGAACCAAGACTCTGAGATAGCTGCCAGTGTGCCATCTGCAGCCATAGCTTCAAGCTCGCTGTTGACTGCATCTCTGAGAGCTACGTCGTTCTTTCTGAATCCGATAGCATACTCTTCTTCGGTGAGAGTTTCGTCAAGGACCCTGAAATCTTTTCCTGATGTCTGGATGCTGTAATTTGCTACGACAAGGTCCATAACGACGCCTTCAAGACCTCCGATTTCCAGGTCCATCAGGGCTGTAAGGTTGTCCTTGAACTCAATGACTTCGTCAATGGAGTCCTTGAAGCCTTCCGTGTCGTCGATTGCCTCCTGGGCTGAAGATCCAGCCTGTACGCCGATTGTCGTGTCTGCGAGATCTGCCAGTGTCTGATACGGACTGTCTGCACGTACGACAACAACCTGAGCATTTCTGAGGTATGGCTCGGAGAAAATCATTACTTCTTCTCTTTCGGGAGTTACTGTGAAGCCGTTCCAGATGCAATCTATATTACCTGTCGCAAGCTCCTGTTCTTTTGAGTTCCAGTCAATTGGCTGTGATACAAGTTCGACACCAAGTCGCTTTGCAACTTCTTTGGCTGTATCTATATCGAAACCGACGATGTCACCGTTTTCAGCTCTGAATCCCATTGGCGGGAAAGAATCATCGAGGCCAAGGATGAATGTGCCTTTTTCCTGTACATCTGTGAGAGATGTATCAACGCCGCTCTCAGAAGCACCATTTGCGAAGATGGCAGCAGTAGAAAGCATAACAACAAGAATAAAAGAGAGAAGTCTCTTCATATTTTCCTCCTGATTGAGAGTATATAAGATAAAAGCATTGTCTTTGAATACATAATACATGCATTTTCATGCAATTTTTTGCATAAAGAAAGTCGAAATATTTGTGATAGAATAATTTTATTAAGCTTTTTATTTTTGATATGGGAGATGTTATCCTTCTTAATATCAGGACGCTGATGCAGATTGCAGAGTATGTAGGCACGACTTATCATGATATCCGCACAGATTATGGTTATTATGATAGAGCTTTGATGGATGGCTACATGTCTCCTTCTGATTATTATAAACATCTGGAAGATAAGTACCAAGTCGCTGTTGACGAGGATCTTTTCAGGAAATTCTTCCATCCTTCCGTGAATGAGAAGATGCTTGACATCGTCGATAAACTAAGAGCAAACGGGCATCGCTGTGTCGTGGGTTCAAACACATTTGCGCCTCATTGGGATGTTATCTTCACATTTCCAGAAAGACCTCTTGATCACTTCGATGCGCTTTACGCTTCACATCTGATTCACATGTCCAAGCCAGAGGGAGCATTCTGGAGGATTATCTGCGGTTCTGAAGGATTCAGTTACGCGGATACACTTTTCATAGATGATAGAGAAGAGAACATTGAAGGGGCGGCAGAGCTTGGTATCGATACTCTTTTATATTATGGAGAAGATAGAAACGTGAGAGCCGATGCATTCTTCTCCAGGTTCCTCTGATGGAAGCTGTCGTTATCTGCCTTCTTTCTGGCATTGTGCTCTGGGCACTTGTAAGAAAAGAAAAGTAATATGCAACAAACGGAATATTCTTGCATTTTTAACACATACTTTGTTGACATTGTGCTCTCTGTTGCCGTATAAGAAAGTAAATCGTTTCAAGGAGGAGACAATGAAAGGAATAAATCTGATAATATCATCGCTTTCATCAGCTCTCCTTCTATCTGTACTCATCATTTTATGCTAAACCACGGTTTGAGCATTTTGTGATGTAGGCCCGTGGTATAGATTCCCGGGCATTTTTTATTTTTTGGAGGTTCTGAGATGGTATATGGAAAGGACGATAGCTATACACTGGCAATACTCGTCTACAACCGTCCGAGTGTTCTGATGAGAGTCGTTGCTCTCTTCTCAAGACGCGGATACAACATTGATTCTCTCTCAGTAGGGGAGACGGAAGATCCGTCCAGAAGCCGCATTACTATTGTCGTTTCTGGGGATAGGCAGATAGTTGAGCAGATCATCAGACAGGTAGAGAAGCTTGTTGATGTTATAAAAGTATATGAAATGACTCGCAATGGCTCTTTGCAGAGGGAATTGGTGCTTGTGAAAATCAAGGCAGACAATGAAACGAGAGGTTCGATTGTTGAAATTGGAGAGATTTTCAAAGCTAAGATTCTAGATGTCACGCCAAGCACTGTCACAATGCAGCTGACAGGTTCGCTTGATAAGCTTGAGTCTTTTCTTGAGCTGACAAGGCCATTTGGCATTGTTGAGCTTGTACGTACAGGCATCACTGCGCTTGAGCGTGGTGCAAGACCAATTTCGGAAACAACCTTCGGAGACGAAGGCGACAGATAAGGAAGGTGTAATATGAGCAAGATGTATTACGAGAAGGATGCGGACCTCAACCTGCTGAAGGGCAAGAAGGTCGCAGTCATCGGTTATGGCAGCCAGGGACATGCGCATGCACTGAATCTCCATGAGAGCGGTGTGGATGTCGTCGTCGGCCTCTATAATGGTTCAAAAAGCTGGGCAAGGGCTGAGGAAGCTGGACTTAAAGTCATGACAACAGAAGATGCTGTAAAGTGCTCCGATATCGTCATGATTCTCGTAAACGATGAGAAGCAGGCTAAGCTTTATCATACTTCGATTGAGCCATATCTCAGGAAAGGCATGTATCTGGCATTTGCACATGGTTTCAATATCCATTTCGGTCAGATAGTTCCTCCAGAGGATGTCAATGTCATAATGATTGCTCCTAAGGGACCTGGCCACACAGTAAGGAGCCAGTATCAGGAAGGAAAAGGTGTCCCTTGTCTGATTGCAGTCAATCAGGATCCTTCTGGAGATAGCGAACAGGTTGCTCTGGCATATGCTGCAGCAATCGGAGCTGGTAAGGCTGGTATTTTCGTAACATCATTCAAGGAAGAGACAGAGACAGACCTTTTCGGTGAACAGGCTGTTCTCTGTGGTGGCGTGTCCCATCTCATAAAAGCAGGTTTTGATACGCTTGTTGAGGCTGGTTATCAGCCGGAGATGGCTTATTTCGAGTGCTGCCATGAGATGAAGCTCATTGTCGACCTTATCAACCAGGGCGGTCTCACATTCATGCGCTATTCATGTTCTGATACAGCTGAATACGGTGATTATGTTTCCGGTCCTAAGGTTGTCACAGATGAAACAAAGAAAGCTATGAAGGGCATTCTTTCAGATATCCAGGATGGAACATTCGCTCGCAATTGGCTTCTTGAGAATCAAGTGGGAAGACCTTACTTCAATGCTGTCAAGAGAATGGAGAAGGAATCACTGCTTGAGAAAACTGGAGCAAAGCTCAGATCTCTGATGAGCTGGCTGAAGAAATAATAAGGGGAGGAAGAAATGGCAGAGAGGATTTATATTTTTGATACCACGCTCCGTGATGGTGAGCAGGCTCCAGGTTACAGCATGAACCTAGAGGAGAAGATTAGGGTAGCAAGGCAGCTTGAGGCGCTAGGCGTGGATATCATAGAAGCCGGCTTTGCCATTTCATCTCCCGGAGATTTCGAGAGCGTTGAAGCCATTGCAAAGAGTGTAGACAATGTGACTGTCGCATCTCTTGCCCGCGCTCTCAATAAAGACATCGATGCAGCTTGGGAGGCTGTCAAGAGGGCAAAACGGCCTCGTATTCATGTGTTTCTAGCTACATCGGACTTGCATCTCCAGTATAAGCTGAGAATGTCGCGAGATGAGGCGTTGGATTGCATTAAGACTGAAGTCAGATATGCGCGCAATCTTTGTCCTGATATCGAATTCTCACTTGAGGATGCTACAAGAACCGACATTGATTACATGTGCCGTGTCGTCGAGACAGCTATCAATGAAGGTGCAACAACGATAAATCTTCCAGACACTGTTGGCTATGCTTCTCCTGGTGATATCACAGAGATGGTATCTACAGTGCTCAACCGTGTGCCTAATATCGATAAAGCAATCATCTCAATGCATTGCCATGATGATCTTGGACAGGCGACCGCAAATAGCTTGGCTGGTGTACGTGCTGGTGCAAGACAGATTGAATGTACGCTGTGTGGAATAGGCGAGAGAGCTGGAAATACGGCACTGGAAGAAGTTGTCATGGCTATGAAGACTCGCCCTGATGTTTACAACACGGAGACAGGTATCAAAACTGAGGAGCTTTGCCGCTCGGCACGACTGCTCTCTTCAATCACAGGCGTGAAGATCTTCCCGTCCAAAGCTATTGTCGGTGATAATGCTTTCGCCCATGAGTCTGGAATCCATCAGCATGGCATGATGGCTAATTCGAAGACTTATGAAATCATGACTCCAGAGAGCGTTGGAGTCGTGAAGACAAATTATGTGCTTGGAAAGCATTCTGGTAAGCATGCATTCTCCAAAAAGCTGGATGAGCTTGGATATGTGCTTCCAGAGGAAGAGATCACAAGGCTCTTTGAGGAATTCAAGAATCTCTGTGATAGAAAAAAGAATGTCTCCGATAGGGATATCGTTGCGCTTGTCGAGTCAACAGAAGCTGTAGCAAAGCAGACTTGGTCCCTTTCCTCTTATGTAGTCAACAGCGGAAACAAGATTACATCCACTGCCTGCATCGCGCTCAAGAATGGCGATAAGATTGTTGAAGGAGTTGCTTCTGGCACAGGTCCTGTCTATGCTTCGCTTAGAGCTGTTGAGAAAATTATCCATCATCCATTCTCTCTCGATGATTACCAGCTGCAAGCTGTTACTGAACATCGCGACGCATTGGGTGAGGCGCTTGTGAAGATTTCCGATGGTACGGGTGTTTATCGTGGCCGCGGTGTTTCGACTGATGTCATTGAAGCATCGATTCTTGCTTGTCTCAATGCTGTGAATCGTATGCTTGAAGGTGGCAATTCCTCAATCAGCGGCGGTAATAAGACATCAACGCTGACTTTCGATAACGATATGCTTGTAGGCCATACAGACAAGGAGGTTCAGTAATGCCTCAGACGATGACTGAGAAAATACTTGCACATGCAGCTGGCTTGCCGGAGGTTCACCCTGGACAGCTGATCATGGCAAATCTCGATATGGTGCTTGGCAACGATATCACAAGTCCAGTTGCCATCAAAGAATTCCCTAAGTTCGGAAAGGCATCTGTTTTTGATAAAGACAAGATTGCTCTTGTTCCAGATCACTTCACGCCGAATAAGGATATCAAAGCGGCAGAGCAGTGTGCATGCGTACGCGCATTTGCTGCTAAAGAGCAGATTTCGAATTATTTCGAAGTCGGCAGAGTAGGTATTGAGCATGCTCTTCTTCCAGAGCAGGGCCTCGTTACAGCTGGTGATACTGTCATCGGTGCTGATAGCCATACTTGTACATATGGCGCGCTTGGCGCTTTCTCAACTGGTGTAGGTTCTACGGATATGGCAGCTGGCATGGCTATTGGCAAAGCATGGTTCAAAGTTCCATCATCGATTCGCTTCAACCTTACAGGAAAGCTGAGAGAGCATGTATCTGGAAAGGATCTCATACTTACAATCATTGGCATGATTGGTGTTGATGGAGCTCTTTACAGGACGATGGAATTTGCTGGCGATGGTGTTCACACTCTCACGATGGATGATAGATTCACAATTGCTAACATGGCTATTGAAGCTGGTGCTAAGAATGGAATCTTCCCTGTCGATGAGAAGACGCTTGAGTATCTGAAGGAGCATGGTGCCAAAGAGCCCAAGATTTTCTCATCAGACCCAGATGCTGAGTATGAGAAGACTATTGATATAGACCTCTCTACTATCGTGCCTACTGTTTCTTATCCTCATCTTCCAGAGAATACACATAGCGCAAAAGAAGGAAAGGATATCAAAATTGATCAGGTCGTGATTGGCAGTTGTACAAATGGCCGTCTTTCGGATTTGGAGGCTGCCGCTAGGATTCTCAAAGGACGTAAGATTGCGGATAGTGTGAGATGCATAGTCATTCCTGCAACGCAGAGAATCTGGCTTGAAGCTATGCATGAAGGTCTTTTCGATATCTTCGTCAGCGCAGGCTGCGTCGTATCGACTCCAACATGCGGACCATGCCTCGGTGGATATATGGGAATACTTTCAGAGGGTGAACGCTGTGTATCGACTACTAACCGTAATTTTGTGGGACGCATGGGACATGTGAAGAGCGAGGTCTATCTCGCATCTCCGGAGACAGCTGCTGCTAGTGCTGTTACTGGGTATATCACAGATCCTGAGGAGGTAGGTTATGAAGGCTGAAGGAAGAGTTTTCCGCTATGGCGATAATGTCGATACGGATGTAATCATTCCGGCTCGCTATCTGAATACATCTGATAAGAAAGAGCTTGCCTCTCATTGCATGGAGGATATTGATAGTTCTTTTGTGAAGAATGTCCAGAGAGGCGACATCATCGTGGCTGGCAAAAATTTTGGCTGCGGCTCATCGCGTGAACATGCTCCGATTGCGATCAAGGAGGCAGGTGTAAGCTGTGTCATAGCTACGACATTCGCGCGCATTTTCTACCGCAACTCAATCAATATCGGATTGCCGATTCTGGAGTGCCCAGAGGCTTCCGAGGAAATCAAAGCGGGGGACAAGGTCTCTGTTGATTTCTCAAGCGGGGTGATTGTCGATGAGACAACAGGCAAAAAGTATCAGGCTGAGCCTTTCCCTCCATTCATGCAGCGTCTGATTGAAGCTGGTGGTCTGATACCTTATATCAAGGAGAATTACTGATGGAAATGAAAATAACGCTGGTTCCAGGAGATGGCATCGGCCCTGATATTGTGCATGAAGCTGTACGTGTACTTGATAAGATAGCAGAAGTTTATGGTCATTCGATTTCCTATAAGACTATCGATGCAGGCGGAATCTCCATCGATAAGTATAAAGTTCCTCTTACAGATGACGCGTTAGAGACAGCAAAAGCATCGGATGCTGTTTTGCTTGGTGCTGTCGGTGGTCCTAAGTGGGATCATGTAGAAGGTAAGCTGCGGCCAGAAAAAGCTCTTCTAGGGCTTAGAAGCGGTCTAGGGCTTTTTTGCAACTTCCGTCCCGCAGTGATTTATCCGGAGCTTGCAGATGCATCTCCGCTGAAGACTTCTGTAATCAAGGACGGTATTGACCTTCTTGTTGTCAGAGAGCTCACTGGTGGTATTTATTTCGGCGAGCGTGGCAGAAGCGATGATGGCAGAACTGCGTGGGATACGATGAAGTACTCAGATGCGGAGATTGAGCGTATTGCGAAAAAAGCTTTTGAAGCTGCTAGGGTGAGACGGCATCACGTGACTCTGGTCGATAAAGCAAATGTGCTTGAATCATCCAGACTGTGGAGGGAAGTTGTTTCAGAAGTTGCGAAGAGCTATAGCGATGTAAGTCTCGATTTCATGTATGTTGATAACGCTTCAATGCAGCTTGTCAGAGATCCTGGACACTTCGATGTCCTACTTACTGAGAATATGTTTGGTGATATCCTCTCCGATGAAGCTTCCATGATTACAGGTTCAATCGGCATGCTTGCTTCCGCTTCTCTGAGAAACGATAGCTTTGGTATGTATGAGCCAATACATGGTTCTGCTCCTGATATCGCGGGAATGAATATAGCTAATCCTATCGCTACTATTCTCTCTGCTGCAATGATGCTTCGCTATTCATTCGCGCTCACAAAAGAAGCTGATGCGATTGAAAATGCTGTGAAGAAAGCTCTCAGCGATGGTGTCAGGACAAAGGATATCGCGGCCGGTGGCGATTTCGTAGGTACAGATGAGTGTGGTAGTGAGATACTCAGGAGGCTTGTGTGAGATCTGATGAAATGAAGAAAGGTGTATCAAAAGCACCCCATAGATCTTTGATGAAAGCACTTGGCTGGACGGATAGAGAGATAGCAATGCCGACTATCGGCGTTGTCTCTGCATTTAATGAGATAATTCCGGGGCATATGCAGCTTCAGCTCATCGCGGATGCAGTGAAAGCTGGAGTGAGGGAGAATGGTGGCAATCCCGTTGTTTTCCCTGTAATTGGTGTCTGTGATGGTATTGCGATGGGCCATAAGGGCATGAAATATTCCCTTGCTTCCCGTGAGCTTATCGCTGATTCGATTGAACTCATGGCAACGGCACATCCGTTTGATGCGCTTGTTTTCATACCGAACTGCGATAAGATTGTCCCAGGTATGCTGATGGCTGCTGCACGCCTTAATCTGCCATCCATATTCGTCTCCGGCGGTCCAATGCTTGCAGGACATGTCAAGGGCGGCGATAAGAAGGGAATGTCTCTTTCCTCCATGTTCGAAGCTGTAGGCAAGCATGCTGCAGGCACGATGAATGATGAGGAACTTTTAGCTTGGGAAAATAGTGCTTGTCCTTCATGTGGCTCATGTTCTGGCATGTATACAGCTAATTCCATGAATTGTCTCACGGAGGCGATTGGCATGGGGCTTCCTGGCAATGGCACTGTTCCTGCTGTCTATTCAGAGCGCCTTCGATTAGCAAAAGAAGCGGGGTATCAGGTGATGGAATTGCTGAAGCGTGACATCAAAGCCCGTGATATCATGACAGAAGATGCATTTATCAATGCGCTTAAAGTCGATATGGCGCTTGGCTGCTCAACAAATACTATGCTTCATCTTCCAGCTATCGCCCATGAGGCTGGCGTCGAGATTGATATATTCAGAGCTAATGATATCTCAGCTGAAGTCCCTAATCTCTGTCATCTTGCTCCTGCAGGTCCTCATCATATGGAAGATCTGTATCAGGCAGGCGGTGTGATGGCTGTGATGAAGGAATTAGCTAAGAAGGATCTTCTCAATCTTTCATTGATGACAGTCACCGGAGAGAATATCGGCAAGTCGATAGAAAAGGCTAGGAACACAGATCCTGAGGTTGTCAGGCCGATAGACAATCCTTATTCAGCAACGGGCGGAATCGCAGTGCTGTGTGGTTCGCTTGCCCCTGAGGGTGCTGTAGTGAAACGCAGTGCAGTTGCTCCTGAGATGTTCTCTCACAAAGGACCTGCTAGAGTCTTCAATAGCGAAGAGGAGGCTATCGATGCGATTTTCGGCAAGAAGATCAAGCCTGGTGATGTCATCATCATCCGCTATGAAGGGCCTAAAGGGGGACCTGGCATGCGTGAGATGCTCAGCCCGACTTCAGCTATCGCTGGCATGGGACTAGATAAGACGGTAGCGCTTATAACCGATGGCAGATTCTCCGGCGCTACAAGAGGTGCATCCATTGGCCATGTCTCTCCAGAGGCAGCTTCCGGTGGTCCGATTGCGCTTGTAGAAGAAGGTGATATGATTTCTATCGACATTCCGAATGGAAAGCTGGATCTGCTTGTTGATGAGAAGACACTGGAGGAGAGAAGGAAGAATCTCGTACCTCACGAGTCACCGATAAAGACAGGATACCTTTATAGGTATTCTAAGCACGTCACTTCTGCTAAGCAGGGTGCGATTATTCTGGAGGACTGATGCAGCTGACTGGCGCAGAAATCATAATTGAATGCCTTCTCGAGGAGGGTGTTGACACAGTATTTGGATATCCTGGTGGACAGGTCATTCCTCTTTATGATGCGATTTACGAGAATCGCTCAAGGATTCGTCATATACTTACAGCCCATGAGCAGGGAGCAAGCCATGCTGCGGATGGATATTCACGTTCGACTGGCAAAATAGGTGTCTGTATCGCTACATCCGGTCCAGGAGCTACTAATCTTGTGACAGGACTTGCGACAGCTTATATGGACTCTGTTCCCATGATTGCAATCACTGGAAACGTGCCTCTCTCTCTTCTTGGCAGAGATAGTTTCCAGGAAGTCGATATCAGGGGCATCACGCTTACTGTTACGAAGCACAACTATATTGTTAAGGATATTGCTGAGCTTGCTGACACAATGCGTGAAGCATTCAGAATCGCTAAAGAGGGAAGACCAGGACCAGTGCTTATCGATGTGCCTAAAGATATACAGGTAGCAAAATTCGATTTCGAACCTAAGAAGATTGAAGAGCCAGTGCCTGTTTCAGTGCGTCTCAGAGATAAGGATGTAGAAAAAGCCGCTAGACTGATTAAGGCTTCAGAGCGTCCTATGTGCTACATCGGCGGTGGTGTGATTAGGGCAGATGCAGCTGATGAGCTTAATGAGTTTATTGAGATGATTGACGCACCTGTCGGTTCCTCTTTGATGGGGCTTGGGGCTGTAGATTCTTCTTCTCCGCGCTTTACTGGCATGATTGGTATGCACGGCACAAGGCTTTCGAATCTTACAATCAACCGATGCGACCTTCTGATTGTCATTGGAGCACGCTTCTCCGATAGAGTTATCTCCAAGAGTTCTACATTTGCGAAGCAGGCTAAGATTGTTCAGATTGATGTCGATCCGGCAGAGTTCAACAAGAACATCATGACAGAAGTCCATGTTGTTGCAGATATCAAAGTTGCGCTGAGAAAGCTGATGGATAAGATTGCCTCCAAGCTTGATCATAAAGAGTGGATGGAGACAGTCGAGAGAGGCAGAAAACGTTATCCTGTTAAAGTTTCATCAGATGCTAAGAGACCGAAAGAGATTCTTGAAGCGCTCGATAAAGTATTTCCTGCCGATGGTTACGTGACTACTGAGGTGGGACAGCATCAGATGTGGGCTGCACAGTTCCTGCACTCCAGGAAGCCCCACCATTACCTCACATCAGGTGGCCTTGGTACAATGGGATATGGAACAGGCGCTGCTATTGGTGCCCAAGTCTCCCATCCTGACAAACGTGTCATCAATATCGCGGGTGATGGGTCCTTCCGAATGAATGCAAACGAGTTGGCAACGATTGCACGTTATAAGCTGCCTGTGATGATTCTCATCATGAATAATCATGCACTGGGTATGGTAAGACAGTGGCAGTCTCTCTTCTATGATGGTCATTACTCGGAAACCACGCTCGATACGCCCCTCGATTGGGTCAAGCTGGCAGAAGCTTATGGTGTCAAAGGCATGAGGATCATGCCTGATGATGATCCTGAAGAGATTCTCAAAAAAGCTGTAGCGCTCAATGAGGCTGTTGTTATCGAAGCAATCATTCCATCCGATGATAAAGTCTACCCGATGGTCGCGCCTGGTGCTTCAATCTCGGATATGATTGGGTACGAAGAGCTCAATCCTGACGCATGAGATGCGCTGTATTCGGTGCCGGAAGCCTTGGCACCGTGCTTGGTGCTTATCTCTCCAAAGCCAATGTCCCTGTGGATCTGATTTCGAGAAACAGGGACCATATCATAGCCCTGAGGAAAGGTGGTGCTCATATTACAGGTAAGGCTGAATTCACAGTTCCTGTAACAGCCATGCTTCCAGAAGAGATGGGAGCTGGATATGACATAATCATATTGATGACAAAATGCATCGAAAATGATGCGACAGTACGTTTTCTGCAGCCTAAGCTGACGCAGAATGGTGTATTGTGTACTTGCCAGAATGGTCTTCCGGAATATGGAATTGCTGAGATTATCGGGAAAGAGCGCACATATGGCTGTACGATAGGCTGGGGAGCAAGGTATCTCTCTCCAGGCGTTGTGGAACTGACTACAGATGAAAGTACGTTCACATTCTCTGTTGGGTCACTGGCAGATGGTGACCAAAAGAAGCTTGAAGAGATTGCTTCAATATTTTCCTGTATGGGACAAGTGGAAATTGAGGAGAATTTCAACGGAGCACGATGGTCAAAGCTCCTGATCAATGCTTCGTTTTCTGCTGTTTCCGCTCTTTCTGGTGAGCCTTTCGGTGTTGTTGCTGAGAACTGGCGAAGCAGAAGAATCATCCAGTCGATAATGAAGGAGTGCGTCGATGTTGCTATGGCGTCTGGTGTGAAGTTAGCTCCAATGCAAGGCCGGAACATAGCTTTGCTCGCTGATTACTCTAATCCATTCAAGAAATTCTTTTCCTTTATGATTATTCCCATTGTGATGAGGAAGCACAGACTCACCCGTTCTTCGATGTTGCAGGATATTGAGAGAGGAAAGCCGACGGAAATCGACGCGATAGATGGCAGCTTGTCGGAAGCTGGAAGAAGGGTAGGAGTTCAAACCCCTGTCACCGACAGGACTATAGAGATAATCCATGCCATCAGCGAAGGAAAGCTTTCTCCCTCTCTTGATAACCTTGCTCTGTACAGGGCTTAAAAAAGTCCTGCCACAAGTCCTATGACACCAGCTCCAGCCATAACGATGATGGGATTGATCTTGAAGATCCTCAGGATAAGAAGTGCCACAACGAGGATGACAGCATTGAGGATATTTATATCTGCAGTAAAAGTATCTGAATTGCATAGCGCCATTGCTGTTAGCGACAATGCAGCAGTTGCTATCATGGCTACAACAGCTGGTCGCAACCCTTTGAGTACACTCTGCACCGCATCCAGTCCCTTGAATTTATAGTATATGAACGCAAGTGTGCTGACGATGATGGAAGATGGCAGGACGCAGCCAATTGTAGCAACCAGTGCCCCTGGTATGCCTGCGATGCGGATGCCGACAAACGTTGCGCTGTTGATGGCAATTGGTCCTGGCGTCATCTGTGATATCGTCATTATGTCTGCAAACTCTCCGAGTGTAAGCCACCCGTGGATATCAATGACTTGATGCTGTATGAGTGGCATTGCGGCATAGCCTCCGCCGATACTGAACAGACCTATCTGTATAAATGACCAGAGGAGTTCAAGGTAAATCATGCTTTCTTTCTCCTCGCTTTATACTCTATATAACCGACAATTCCTGCTGCTATGATGACTAATATGATATTCACATCTAAGAATTGAACAAGGATGAATGCTAGGAACATCATAATCACGGGCAGTGCTTTCTTCAGCTTGAAGACATCAATAGCCATGGAAATGACAGCATCAATAACAACTGCCGCAACTCCGGCACTCATTCCACTCATCACAAGCGATACATATTTGTTATCTCTGAATGCCTGATAGAAAAATGAGATGATCGAGATAATCACAAAAGGAGGTAGCACTGCACCTAGAATTGCAAGAAGCGCTCCAGGTATTCCTCCTGTCTTGTATCCAACAAGTATTGCAGCATTGACTGCAATTGGTCCTGGAGCAGATTGCGCAATAGCTGTCAAATCCAACATTTCGCTGTCTTCAATCCATCCAAGTTTGCCTACAAATGTTTTTCTCATCAGCGGAATGATCACATAGCCGCCCCCGAACGTGAATGCGCTTATTTCAAATGTTGTCAGGAATAATTTTAAGTATTTGCGTTCATTGTTTTCCTTACCCATAACTCTATTGAAAACTTTTTATAGCAATTTAGCAACAAAATACTTGGTGTGTTGATACAGAGGAGGGGCGAGGACAAGACTGACTTGGAAGAAGACTATATGAAGAGATTCGTTCCATTTGGGATGCTCGCTGTTCTGATACTTTTGCATTCACAGCTGATTGTAACTAAAATTGAAGTAACATCCTAAGTTCCTTCTTTGTTCAGTGGATGGAAGTTCGTGGTTCTGTTTCTGCTGTTGTCGCTACACGGCTTGATGGAACGTATTCGATGTGCATGCATCTGATTATGATAAAGGACGATGAGCTGGCAGAGGTAGAAGCTGTTAAATACACAGGTTTCTCCTGTGATGGTGCAGACTGGCTTCTGGTGTTTAAGCTTGTGTCTACCTAACAAAGCTGTCGTAGTAGGTGATGTTGAGTCTTACTGCACAGCTTATCCAGGATGCAATAAGAAAAGTCTGGATAATTTCCTGCTTTAGTTAAGACAATCGGATACCTGATATGCATCATCAATATTCATTCATAAGTATTTTGGACATTGCAAGCAAAATGGGAGTAGACTATCATCTCCAGATTGGAGAGTATAGCACTGGAGGTTTTGATGCGTTCTGGTTTTTTGCTTTTCGTTGTGATTGCTTTGAGCCATGTGGCTGTATCTTTTTGTGTCAATAGAATTCCTTATAGGAATATGGCACGACTGAGGCCTCGTATTGTACCAAGCCAGAAAGAGTGTGATTTCTACAAGCATGTGCTGCATATAGGATTATGGAAGGATTACATTCCTTGTGTAGGTGAATTTGACAAGAAAACACTCAAAGGGGACAGTGTAGAGTATCTTTCTCTCTTTATACTTGAAACAATCAGGGCTGAACTTGCGCACGTGTTCTGCTTGCTGTCAACATTGCTGGTGCTATATCTATATAGGCCACGCTATTCATTGATAATCCCTCTTTTTTATTTCGCAATCAATGTGCCATGCCTTATCATCCAGCGTTATAACAGAGCACGCCTCGAGCGTATTCTCAACAGACTTGGAAGCACTCTTGTGATTCCCGCGGAACCAGAGCTTACTAGGAAGTTTGTTTAAGCAAAGAAAACGGGGTTCAATCGAACCCCGTCGTCTCTGAATTAGTTTTCCTTCCAGACTCTGCCATAGTAGCAGTCGAGATAGAGCTGCTTGATCTGGCTGATAAGCGGGTAGCGTGGGTTGGAGCCTGTGCACTGGTCGTCAAATGCCTTTACAGAAAGGTCATCAACCTGTGCGAGGAACTCAGCCTCATCAACACCCCATTCCTGGATGGAAGCTGGAATACCTACAGCTTTCTTGAGATTCTCGATTCCCTGGATGAGAGCTTCGACTTTCTCTTCCATGCTCATCTTGGCTGTTGTGGCAAAGAAGTCAGTGTTCTTTGTGTCGTTTACAGCCATTGAGATGTAGTCAGCAGCACGTGCATAGCGACTGATTGCTGATGGATATTCATACTGTGGGAATGAAGCCTGCTTTGTTGGCGTATCATTAGCGTTGAAGCGAATGACATTTGTCAGAAGCAGTGCGTTCGCCATTCCATGTGGTACGTGGAATGCTGCACCAAGCTTGTGAGCCATAGAGTGGCATACGCCAAGGAATGCATTAGCAAATGCCATACCAGCCATTGTTGCTGCATCGTGTACTTTCTCTCTTGCTTTCTTATCTGTTCCATCCTGATATGCGCGTGGCAGATACTTGAAGATGATTCTTGCAGCTTCAAGTGAGAGTGGAGCAGTGTAATCTGTGCACATTGAAGAGACAAGTGACTCAAGAGCATGTGTGAGTACGTCGATACCACAGGAAGCTGTAAGTCCCTTTGGCTGTCCGATTGCAAGCTCGCTGTCAACGATAGCCATTGATGGTGTGAGAGCATAGTCGGAGATAGCCCACTTCATGCCAGTCTTGTCATCAGTGATGATTGCGAATGGTGTGACTTCAGATCCTGTTCCTGATGTGGTTGGGATACAGACAAGCTCAGCTTTCTTTCCCATGTTCGGGAATGCATAGATTCTCTTGCGGATATCCATGAATCTGAGGGCAAGACCTTCGAATTTTACTTCTGGATGCTCATAGAGGAGCCACATGATTTTTGCAGCGTCCATTGGAGAACCGCCACCGACTGCAATGAACACATCTGGCTTATATGCGTTGATGAGCTCCATTGCCACATTGATAGTGGAAAGTGTCGGGTCTGGTTTTACCTGATGGAAGACTTCTGTCTCGACTCCAATCTGATTGAGTGTGTCCGTAATGCGATCAATCATACCAGAAGAGAAGAGGAAGCTATCAGTTACGATAAATGCTCTCTTCTTGTTCTCAAGCTCCTGAAGAGCGACAGGCAGACAGCCATATTTGAAATAAATCTTTGGCGGAAGCTTGAACCAGAGCATGTTTTCCCTCCTTTCTGCTACTGTCTTGACGTTGAGAAGATGCTTCGGACCGACGTTCTCAGAGATGGAGTTGTTG
>JADIMT010000051.1 GCA_017694595.1 Candidatus Ornithospirochaeta stercoripullorum
GAACACAAGGCGGAGGCATATGTCTGCCAATCCTGTGGACATGTATTTGCCGATTACAAGATCAAATAATCATTGCCGCCTTCATCCGGCAGGACAAGCCTTGCCGGTTTTCTGGCGGCAACATTTATAAAAATACCGGCTGCTTTGAGCCGGCATAGTATAAATGGCTTTGTTTTTCAGAAACGTGAAGCTTCTCTTATGAATTCTTCTGCTGTGATGTCCTGCCCCTTGATAGTCATGACATTTCTAGGAGCAAGCTCTTCTGTGGCTTCTTCTGCCTCTTCTTTAGTGAAGAGTGGAAGAATCGCGAAGAAGCAACCATCTTCGCTGAACACAAGCGTATCTTCGCCGAATGCCGCTTCGATAGCTTCTTCAGTAAGGCCTTCACGCTCTTTGATAGCAACAAGCGAGAGAGGATAGTCCATCGCGATAGCTGCTTCTGTCTCTTCCTTGAGCACATCATGGAATCCGAGGAGCTCTGGAGGTGCGATGATCTCAACTTCCTTCTCGACAGGGATTTCCTTGATGACTTCAACAGGGACTTCTTTGACGACCTCAACAGGGACTTCTTTCTCGATTATTCTTTCGACAGGGACTTCTTTTTCGACGATTCGCTCAACAGGAACTTCTCTGATGACTTCTACAGGAACTTCTTTCTCGACGATTTTCTCAACAATCTTCTCAACAGGAACTTCCTTTTCAACGATTTTCTCGACTTCCTTGATGACTTCTACAGGAACCTGCACTTCGCGAATCTTCTCGACAGGAACCTCAACTTCCTTCACGACTTCAACAGGGACTTCTCTGATGACTTCGACGGGTACTTCTTTTATGACTTCTTTGACAGCCGCTCCGGAAGCAGCACTTGCTACAGCTCCTCCATTGACTTTGCCTCTGAGCATTGGGTCATCTTTTGCATCAGTGTAGAGAGCACTGTCATAAGAATTGGGAGAGAGCTTATCGATAGTATCTTTATACTCAGGTTCTCCCTTTTTTGCTGCCATTACGCCAATCTGAATGAGAATCAGACCAATCAATACAGGAAATAGCCTGGTAAGTAGAGAATAGATTTGACTTTTTGATATCTGATAGGCAGGTACGATGAAATTGATGAAAACTAAAGTAAATGCTGCCAGCACTATCAGTGTTATCACGATACTGGTGACAACTAGCTTTGCTGTTTTTGAAGGTTTGGCCATTTATTCCTCCGAAGGCGTATTGCTACACTTTTATAGGTATTATATCAGTGCTATATGATGATTAGCAAGGAAATGTTGACCAGAAAAGGACTCAATTTGGCATATAAATATCGTAATATTGCCCCATTTGACTGGTTTTGCTTTCATAGCTGGCTTGATGCAAGAAGAAGTTGGATGTATTGAAAAGATATGGCTGATATCATTGCATACTCTCCTGAAAGCGCTGAGGAGATTGGGAAAAGGCTAAGAATGGGGCAGGTTGGAATACTGCCATGTGATACAATTTATGGGCTTTCTGCTAAAGTCGGTGAGTGTTATGCCGAGCGTCTTTATGAGATAAAAAATAGACCGCAGTCGAAATCGTTCATTACGCTGATGACAAAAGAGCAGCTATCTGCTTCTTCGCTGTACGTTCCTTCGGATTTGATGCAGCGCTGGCCCGCGCCTCTGACTGCGATACTGAAAGACAAGGATGGAAGCACACATGCAGTCCGCGTTCCGTCCGATAGCTTTTTGCAGCTGGTTTTACCTATTTCTGGTCCGATATATAGCACTTCAGTCAATTTTTCAGGAGAGAAGAGCTTGTTGACATTCAACGATATTCTTCCCGTTTTCTCATCGCTCGTTGATTTCATCGTTGAAGCGCCTGATGTGAAAGGCGGTATGGCATCGACATTAATCGATGCCACTCAGGAACCTTATAAAATCATCAGGCAAGGTGCTTATATCATCTGATCTTCCTTGCTTCGATGTAATAGCGCTTCTCGTTTGCATGCCCGATTGAGAATGTCTTTCTCGGGAATGCTCTATCGTTGAGGATGGAAGAGAAGAAGCTGTCTTTTGAGATATCTGGCAGGATTATTCCGATTGCGCCTTTCTTTGCAAGCTCTTCGACAGTCTCGATGCCATGGATGTAATCGACCGATCCCTTGCCACTATGCAGCATCTCATCGATTACGCTCTGTATTGTCCATGCTGGAAGTCCTTTCTCTGTGCCATCAAGTGTGTAGAGAATCACTTCTCCATCGGATAGCATGGCAAAGCTTCTCTTCCTTCTCCTGAGTAGCTTGACGGCTTCTGCAGTGCTTGTAAGCTTCTCTTTTTCTATGCGCATCGCGTGGTGCGAGAGGATCTCATCGAAATCACTGCGCTTAAGAGAGAAGAACGCTCTGTGGATTGGCTCGAACTCCAGCCCCGGATCATAGATGTTCTCGATTTCCACAAGCGCGTAGCGCGCTGGATGAGTCTTTCGTTCTTCTTCGGGGAGCTTCGCTTTGATATCCTCCCATGAGCTTTTTGCGGAAGCGAGGCTGTGATTGCCGTCTCCCATAGCAAAGAGAAGTGGATTCTCTCTATCAAGCGAGTCTTTGATTTTCAACAGAGCTTTGCTTATGGCTTCTTTATCTTCCTTGCTGTCAACAAGATACCCTGTTACATGACCTCCATTGAGCATCAATTGTGATGAATAGAGGACTTTAAGCGTGTCTCGTTTGGCTGCAAGCGGCTCGATGACACTTTTCTTGCTATCGGAGATGAGCACCATGATGTGAGGCAGTTCAAGCAATGCGTTCTTTCTGATCTCCTTTCTTGGTGGAATGCGGGAAAGAATGGTGCCTTCCGTGGCTCTTATCGGGGAGACAGAGGATGGAGAATAGTCATATTCCTCCAAATCCAGCTTGCCGACAAGCCCGTAGCGCGTTCCGCTCTCTGTATCTCTTTTCACAAGCACATATGAATCAGAAAAAGTACGGAACACTCCTTCATCAAGATAGCGGGCCATTGTCTCGTCAATTGCTTTTATCCGCTCTTCCTTGTTTTTCTCTTCCAGATAGCACTCAGGAAGAATCAATCTCAGTGTTGATGGTGCATCTCCGACGATTCTATCGGCCTCTTCCCAGTATTCTCTCTGGGATGTGTACTGATCGCAGGCGACGACAGCCCAGCGTTCCATGTCAATCTCTTCATTGGGGAGAAGAATGTCTGCAGGTGAGAATCCTGTCTCTTTCATTTGATACCCTCCAGACGCTATTATATCATGGTGTGAAGAATCTTGTTATAATTGGCGGAAAATCTCCTGATAGCTTTCCTGTCTGGGCTGGACGGTATGGTACGATCATTGCAGCTGACTCAGGCTACGATACTGCTAAGCGTCTTGGAATCGTCCCTGATATCGTTGTTGGCGATTTCGATTCGACTTCTCTCTCCGATGAACTTAAAGCGATGGGCTATAAGCCATGTCCACGCGATAAAGATGACACTGATGCAGCCCTTGCAATCAAGGAATCTGGGGGTGAATATGACCTGCTTGGAGGAGGGGAAGGCAGGCTCGATCATACGCTTTCGCTTCTTGCAACTTTCAGGACTCTAGCGCCTCCTTCTCTCTGGTTCATGCATGCTGATACGATAAAGCTTGCAGTTGGACGCGTTGAGTTCTCAGCGCCTGTTGATACTGATATCTCTATCTTCGCTCTGAATGAGTCTGTTGTCACTACGCATGGACTGAAATGGGATATGGACCACGCTGTCCTTTCGCAGTTCTTCCTCTCACAGTCTAATAGGACTGCCTCGGAGTCTGTAGTGATTGATGCTGATAAACCTGTTTTCCTCAGATTCTTCCCATCTGGATACTCTGCTGTGCACTGGAAGTGTTGACCTCCCTTCCAGTAGGCAGTATGTTTTCTATGCATCATGAAAAAACCTCGTCCATCTCTTCCAGAAATCCTGATAACCATATTCGTCGCTGTGATAGCGCTGCTTATCTTTGTCCTTCTTGCTGTCTGGACAAGAAGCCTTAATGAAGCAGAGAAGGCTGAGATGCTCAAAGATGCTCTCCAGAGCGTGATATCTGAGCGAGGCGAGAAAGGGCTTTTGGAGATGGCGGGCGTGCCTGTCGATGAGATTCACTACAGCTATGAGGATCTCCCACTCTTCGCTGATGAACGTCCTTCCTGGGAGCTTACAGCTGAAGAAAGAAGAGCAGCAGCTGTCTATCTGAAAGCCAGAGACAGCGTTGTGCAGATTGTCTCTTCTTCTGAATTGTCAGATGCTGGACAGGGCGCAGGTGTCGTCATCACTCCGGATGGATATATCATCACAAATCGTCATGTTGTTGGCAATGGCACTGATTTCATTGTCAGGTTCTATGATGGTTCTGTCAGGAGCGCTGTGCTGGTCGGTTCCGATACGCTCTCTGATGTAGCTGTCCTGAAAGCCGATTACGGTAATCTGAAAGCGATAGAGATAGGTTCATCTGAAATGCTTGTGCCTGGATGCACTGTCTATGCAATCGGTCATCCATATGGTTATACATGGTCGATGACCAGGGGCATCGTTTCAGGGCTGGATAGGATGGTTACTTCTGATAACGGTGCAATCATTCCATCGATGATTCAGACAGATGCATTGATCAATCCTGGCAACAGCGGAGGACCGCTGATGTCCTCAGATGGTACGATGACTGGACTTGTAAGTTCGATTTATTCGCGTTCAGGCAGTGCAGAAGGTGTATCATTTGCGCTTCCTGTAGAGACTGCGCTGGATGCAGCAAAACAGATCATTGAGACAGGCGCTGTGCACCGTGGCTGGCTTGATATACTCTCTGTATCGCTGAATCCCCAGATAGCTGAGTACTCTGGGCTTGGTATTTCCAAAGGAATATTAGTCTCCCAGGTTGTGCCAGGAGGAGAAGCTGATAGAGGCGGACTGCGGGGTGGAACGGAAGCAGTGCAGTATGGGCAGAGCATCATCTACCTTGGGGGCGATGTTATTACAGCTATCAATGATATGCCCATCACTAGCTACAGCGATTACTTTGCAGCTCTTTTCGATACGAAAGCGGGTGAGCGTGTGGATATCTCAGTGTACAGGAACGGGCAGAACATCGTGCTGGAGAATGTGGCTCTAGTAGAGCAGACGGAGGACAATTCAAGATGGCTAGTCAGATAGATAAGGATTATAGCATCGCAGGTGAACCCTTCATAAACTTCCAGGCCGGTTTCTCAAAGCCATTCCATGTTGTCTCTGATTACGATCTTGCTGGCGATCAGGGAGAAGCCGTCGAGAAGCTTTACCAGGGCTATCTTGCTGGGGACAGGGCTCAGACTCTGAAGGGTGTCACAGGTTCTGGAAAGACATTCACGATGGCTAAGCTGATAGAGAAAATACAGAAGCCTACACTTGTCCTGTCCCATAATAAAACGCTTTCAGCTCAGCTATACAGGGAATTCAAGTCATTCTTCCCTGAAAATGCTGTGACATACTTTGTCTCCACATACGATTATTACCAGCCTGAAGCTTATGTGCCTGGCAAGGATCTATATATTGAGAAGGAAGTTGATATCAACGATGAGATTGACCGTTTGCGTCTCAATGCTTCCTTTTCGCTGATGGAGAGAAGGGATGTCATTGTAGTGGCAACTGTCAGCTGCATCTATGGCCTTGGCAATCCTGTATCGCTTCGTGACATGCTCTTCACGTTCCGCAAAGGCGATGAGTTCAACCAGAATGCTGTCTTCAAGCAGCTGACAAGGATGCTCTATGATCGGAATGATATGGTGCTTGAGCGCGGTACATTCCGTCCGCGAGGAGAGAATGTCGAGATATACCCAGCGTATCTTGAGACAGCTTTCCGCATC
Source organism: Candidatus Ornithospirochaeta stercoripullorum (assembly GCA_017694595.1). Taxonomy (GTDB): domain Bacteria; phylum Spirochaetota; class Spirochaetia; order Sphaerochaetales; family Sphaerochaetaceae; genus Ornithospirochaeta; species Ornithospirochaeta stercoripullorum. The sequence goes on from JADIMT010000051.1 coordinate 5,834, forward strand.
GTCCTCGACTGGGATACGATAGAGGATATCATCTGGTTCAATCCTGTTACAGGGGAACGTATAGCTTCCGTTGATGTCGTGACCCTCTATCCTGCGAAGCAGTTTGTCATGCCACAGGACCAGATCAACAGGGCAATCGATGAGATCAATGAGGAGAAGGAGGAACGGGTTGAATACTTCCTCTCCAATGGCAAGCCTGTTGAGGCAGAACGCATCAAGAGCCGTGTCGAGTATGATCTTGAGATGCTGCAGGAAGTCGGTTACTGCTCCGGTATCGAGAATTACTCCAGAATTCTATCTGGGAGGGCCCCAGGAGAGCGGCCTGCAGTGCTCCTCGATTACTTCCCTGATGATTTTGTCACATTCATCGATGAGTCGCATGTCACGCTGCCTCAGATTGGCGCTATGTACGAAGGCGACAGGTCGCGTAAGACGAATCTTGTCAACTATGGCTTCCGGCTTCCTTCTGCTCTCGATAACCGCCCTCTGAAATATGATGAGTTCGATCATAAAGTAGGGCAGAGAATCTATGTCTCAGCGACACCTGGAGAGAGGGAGAGGAAAGAATCTAGCCAGATAGTCGAACAGCTTATACGTCCGACAGGCTTGCTCGATCCATCCATCGAAGTCAGAGCTACAGAAGGCCAGATGGAAGATCTTTACGGAGAGATCAGAAAGACTATCGGCAAGAATGAGCGTGTGCTTGTGACAACGCTGACGAAGAAGATGGCAGAGGATCTGACTGATTATCTCTCCAATCTTGGACTGAAAGTAAGATATTTGCACTCCGAGGTCGAGACGATAGAGCGTGTTGAGATTCTTCGAGATCTGCGCTTGGGCAAGTTCGATATACTCGTTGGCATCAACCTTCTGAGGGAAGGTCTGGACCTTCCTGAAGTCTCGCTTGTGGCAATTCTCGATGCCGATAAGATCGGATTCCTGCGTTCCGCTACATCTCTGATACAGACTATCGGGCGCGCTGCCAGAAATGCTGATGGCAGGGTTATCATGTACGCAGACCGCATCAGCGAAGCGATGGCGGAGGCGATTGAGGAGACAGAGCACAGGCGGGAAGTGCAGATGGCTTACAACAAAGAGCATGGCATTACCCCGAAGACTATAAAGAAGGCCGTTGAGGATATCCTTGAGCGTGAGAGAAGCGATGATGAGGCTATCGCTAAAGAGGAGATCAAGATTGTCAAAGGCAATTACAATCTCCTCGTCGAGCGCGACAGGAAACGGTATATCAACGATTTGACGAAGCAGATGACTGAGCTTGCAAAGAACCTGGAGTTCGAGAAGGCAGCACTGCTCCGCGATGAGATAGCTCGTATCAAAGAGCGCAAGGATCTATCAGATTAAATCGTGAATAACTCTATATCATACTCGGACAGCGTCTTCTGCGGAGTTGCCCTCATCCAGAGCTCTTTGTCCATCTCTTCCTTAATCTCCTGAAAGAGGGAATAGAACGTGATGCGGCTTCCTTCTGGAGGCAGGGATGGTCTGTCTTCTTCCATGTCATAGCCAAGTGCTGTAGCAAGGTAATATGAGAATGCGCCAAAATCCTCCTGTCTGACTTCACCGCTCTCCCACTTATCGAAGGAGCTCTGGCTTTCCGAAGCTGCTGATAGTACCCAGATTCCATTTTCCCTGCTGTTGCCTCCCGAGATGCTGATAGCCAGTGACGGGCCTAGTGCGTTGATTAGATTCTCTGATGACAGCATGCCGTTCTTGTATACCTCTCCTTCGTGCATATAGCCAATCTCTTCTACGAATTTTCCCGAAAAGCAGGAGTCGAGGAAGATGCACTTCTTCCCATCTATGTTCTCCATCGTCTCCAGCAGCAGTGCAGGCGAGAGCCTGTATTCCGTATCGATATCCGTAACGAGATTACCATCATCGTCGCCATGGCCTGAGTAGTGGAAGATGATGAGATCTGAAGAGATTGTGTCGATAGCATAGAGCACTCTGATGATATCATCATGATTCCAGTTCATCTCCACGCCGTTCAAGGTCCTTGTCCCATTCTTCTCAAGGAACAGATATTCTTCATATACATCTCCTGAGGCTTCTGCCAGTGCCTCTATCTGTTCGGAGAGTACTCTCTGGTCTTCAGGTGGATTGTCCAGTGCATTGACACTCTCTGGTGCACCATAATCCAAGGCTGCGGAGATGAAGATGACTTTGCTCTCTCCTCTTGGAACTTCACATGATGTGAGCAGCACAGCTATTGCCATTAAAAGAATCCTTAACATCAGAAACCTCCTGGAATGTATTTGATGCCTGCAGAAAGCGAGAAAGAGGAGAGAGCGCGTCGCAGTTCGTATCTTATCGGTATCGTGACAGCAAGATATCTGTTTATTGCAATGGAAAGCGAAGCGGAAGCATTGAAGCCCCAGCTGACAGCTCTCTGCCTTAGGTGAAAGATGAGCGATGCACCCGACGAGAGTGAAGCTTCTATTCTCTCTGTGAATTTGAAGCCATAGCGAATAGAGAGCGTTCCTCCTGCTGTGTATGGCAACGTCAGTCGATCATTCTCAGAGCTTTCGGATGTGAATGACAGCATGAGCGGAAATGAGAGAGTATGGCGCTCTCCAAGCTTCACAGCTGCTGCATCTGCTACCGCATAGAGATTCAATGAAGACCATAGTCTGTCATCTTCAGCGACAAAGGATGCTCTGTATCCGATTCCAGCTTCTATAGCTGGATTCCACACAGCTGCTGTAAGCGGAATCGTGGTTATCAGAAAAAGGGTTATCAGAAGTTTTTTCATTTTGCCTCCATAACCCTATACGCAAAAAACCACGGAAAATGTCAGAATTCAAGGATGCTTTGCTTTAAAATCATTACAGAGACGTTCTTTTTCCTTGGCTTTGTCGCGCTCTGGCAGAGAAGGGGATAGCCTTTATAGTCGATGCCAAGCATATAGCTTCCGCCATTGAATTCACAGGAGATGATCTCAGCGTTGCTGAAGATGATGTGCATTGTGTAATCGCTTGGATTTACAGGTTCTTCTGTCACAATCGCATGTTCTGGGCGGAAGAAGAGGCTTCCTTCACCATCTTCATAGACAAGGCTTCTGGGGATTGTTGTGCCTTCTCCCGTGAAGAACGCTGTGAAGAGATCCTGAGGATGGAGATAGAGATCCTCTGCAGATCCCATCGCTACAGTCTTGCCATCGTGCATGATCATCACAGAGTCAGAGATGGAGAATGCTTCCTCCCTGTCATGAGTGACATAGAGCATAGTCAGGCCAAGAGAGTCATGGATTGCTCTTATAGCATTCCTCAGGCTCTTCCTGAGCGGGACATCCAGCGCGGATAAAGGCTCGTCGAGAAGCAGTATGCCGGGTTCTGCAGCCAATGCTCTTGCCAGTTGCACTCTTTGCGCTTCTCCACCTGAAAGGGATGTGACTGAACGCTTTCCATATCCTGAGAGTCCGACAAGGGACAAAAGCATCTCTGAAAGCTTTTTCTTCTCTTCCTTATTCTTCTTGCCTTTCATGCCGAATTGTATGTTCTTTTCCACATTCATTGAAGGAAAGAGCGTGAAATCCTGGAAAACCATGCCGATGTTCCTCTCCTGGATTTTTTCACCTGTTATATCTTTCCCTCCTAGCGTGATTGTGCCATCGTCCGCTTTCTCAAGGCCTGCAATGAGCGACAAAAGCGTTGACTTTCCCGATCCGGATGGCCCGATAATGCACAGAAGCTCACCTTCATCGACTCCAAAGGAGGCTGATAGCGTGAAGTCCTTATATTTCTTTTCCAGCTTTCTGACTTCAAGATACGGCATGTTTCTTACCTCCTTCGCCAATGATGAAGACTATCAGAGCTTCAGCGAGCAATAGTGTCCCTAGCGCCGCAGCTCCCTGGTAATTATATGAGTTTATCATTCTGTAGATGAGAATAGGCAGTGTCGTTACATGTCCATCGGAGAGAGTGAGTGTTGCGTTGACTTCTCCAAGCGATAGCGCGAATGCGAAAGCGAATGCTTTGCGTCTGTATGAGGAGAGCAGTGGGGATTCCACTTTTCTCAGTGTTCTTCCCTTCGAGACTCCCAGTGTGTAGGAAGCTGCGGAAAGGTCGGACGGGATGGCTTCCGCGCCCGGGATTATCGTCCTGACTGCAAATGGCAGTATGATGATCAGATGGCTTAGGATGATGACAAGATATGAAAATAGTAGAGAGTCGTAATTGATTGTGACCCTCAGCAAAGAGAAGCCCAGACCAAGCGTGACAGATCCTGCAGCCATTGGCAGGGATGAGAGGATGGGAAGCAGCCTTGATCCTGCTTTGGCAGAGAATAGCGCAATCTTTGAACCAAGCGCGACTGCAATCAGCGCGGATAGCAGAGCTATCATGAAGCTGTTGATGATTGCGGATAGAGCTGATGAAGAGAACCCTGTGCTGCTTTTTGCTATATCCTCCCAGGCTCTGAGCGTGAAGTCTCCTGCTTTTGTATAAAATGCTCTGTAGATGATGCTTGCCATCGGCGGAATGATGAAAAGCAGTATAAGAAGCATGATGAGAATTGCTGCGATGAGGCTCTTTCCATGTGCTTTTCTGAGTGTTCTCGCCTTTCTTCCTGCTTTCTTTGTACTTCGAGTGCGGCTTGTGATGATTAGAAGGATTCCTGTAATGAAGAAAGAGAAAAGCGATAGCGCTGCAGCTCCTTCTCTGTCCACGTTGATATGCACACGTCTGTAGATCTCTGTCTCGAACGTGGAGTAGGCAGGGCTTCCTCCTAGTACAAGGATGATCGAAAAGGAAGAGAAGCAATAGAGAAATATCAATATGAAAGCTGCTACGATGGATGGCAGCAAGCGTGGCAGTGTGATATGAAAGAATGTCGATGTCCTTCCTTTCCCAAGTGTGTATGCGGCTTTCTCCGTCTCATCGCTCATTCCGCTCCATGCGTTTGTTATCAGAAGGAATGCAATCGGAAAATTGAGATAGACATGAGCAAGTATTATCGCTTTGAATGAATAGAGCACTGAGATGACTGTGTGATCCTTGCCCAGTATTCTCATCAGAAGCGTGTTTAGAAGTCCGTTATTGCCATACCAGATGACAAAGCCAAGCACAACCAGGATCGTAGGGATGGTGAATGACAGACCCGACAGCGTGAGAACGGCTCTGCGCAATGGAAATTGATATGCTGAGAAGAATGCTGCGAAAGGAAGCGCGATGATAACGGAAATAAGCGCTGACAGGACAGCTTGTGTAAGCGTGAATTCCAGCAGATGCAGCGTATAGCTATCTGTGAAGATCTCAATCAGAGCCTTTCCGTCATCTTTGAACGCATAGCTGAAATTCAGAGAGAGTGGCAGCAGGAAGAGGACGAGAAGAATGATGATGCCGGGCAGTGCCCTGACTAAATAGTATCCATTTCCTTTCATTCTCATCCTCCTATCCTCCTTTAGTTATCAGTCATGATCTGCAGCCACTGATTGACCAGGCTTTCAGTCTTCTCTGGGGAAGTGGCACCGCTCCTGAAGAGTTTGTCAGGCTTCGGCGCGTAATTGAAGGCCTCGGGAAGCTCGATGGCTGTATTGGCCGGATACATGGAGTTTGCTATCGCGATATCCAGCTGTGCTTCAGTAAGGATGAAATCAACGAATTTCTCCGCTTCTGCACGCTTATCCGTTCCTTTTATTATACCAATACCTTCAATAGTCGCTTCATGTCCCTCTGGAAATACCAGTGCCTGGTAACGTGTCGTATCCTCATTCAGCACATGGTAAACCGGACTTGTTGTGTAGGAAAGCACTATTGGAGCTTCTCCTTCTGTGAAGAGTCCGTAAGCGGATGACCAGCCATCTGCGATAGTCAGTGCATTGTCCTCCATCGCTTCCCACCAAGCGTTGAACTCATCTCCATCTCCATAGATATTGTAAGTCCATAAAAGAAGGCCAAGACCGACAGAGGATGTGCGTGGATCGATGAGGATGACTTTGTCCTTGTACTCAGGCTTTGCCAGATCCGAGAGAGTCTCAGGCTTCTCCAGTCCGCACTCTGTATCCCAGACGAATGCGAATGCGCCGTAATCGAACGGGATGAGACGATTCTCGCTGTCGAATCTGAGCTCGGCAGGGATGCTTTCAGCTATCGGTGTGTTGTAGCTTTCAAGATATGGATAAGCCCTGTATGCGAAATCATCAGTGATGCCAAGCACGACATCGGCATCTGTATTATCACCTTCGAGTTCGATGCGTGAGATCATCTCAACAGCATCGCCTGCGCTGACAAGGTTGACTTTGATTCCGGTTTCTTTTTCGAATGCAGGAATGAGTGTGCCTGCCGGTCCCCAATCGCTGGCGAATGAGTCATAGGCATAGACGGTAAGTACGTCGTCTTCTACAGCGCCTTCTGCTGCAATCGGCATTATAGCAGCTGCGAGCAAGAGCAGGATAAGTACTTTTTTCATCAAATCTTAGCCGAGTATACTCCAGCCTCTGCAGTCTGGAGAGGAATCGGCTTCCTCCTTTCTATGAGTTTTGTATTTGTACGCTCAACAAGCGTGAGATTCCGATAGTGGATGCCTGAATGAATCTTTGTCCCATCAAGTTTCCTTATATCGAAGTATCCGGATCTTCATGGCGAATGGTATGTTAGCTTCCTTCCCCAAGCTGTATTCATAGTGGAAGTTTGCCATCAGATCAACGCCATGCAGTCATTCTTTCTCATTGCTGGATAAAGAAATCTTCTTGTTTCTAAGTTTTCTGTCGAATGTGACAAAATCGTTTTTCCCTGACAGGAATCCTGCCAGAAGGAGGCAGTCCACATAGTCCAGCCTGGTTTCTTTGAAAAGTGACAGGGCTTCCCTTATCTGTTCCTTTCTTTCAACCTCGATCTCATCGAGAACATCAAGAAGTGCATATGCGACATCCTTGCGTCCTATCCCGTATATCTTATGCAGGACATATACGGCTTCCGGAACTATCTCTGGATAAATTGCAGCACCTTCCGCTACCGCTTCCGCCGCCTTCTCAGATTGCTCCGGGATATCACTGAGCATGTACCTGAGAAGATGGTTAGTATCGATATACATCACTTGCCCTTCCCGTACTTCTCTTCCATAGCCATCCCGAGAGCCTTGTCTTCAAGCGGAATGAGAGCAGGATTCGCATACCGGTGCAGCACACCGAAAGCTTTCAGCTGTGCAACATCTTTCTTCTTCTTACGTATGATGATGCTCCCATCTCTTCTGCTCGTAATTTCGACCTTGTCGCCGTCGTTGAGCCCTGTTGCCGCTGTTATATCGGAGGGAACCCTTATCCCGAGGGAGTTTCCCCATTTTGAAACGGTTGCAATCATTTCAATCTCCTTATCCAATACAGATTGTATATCCAAATCGGATATCATTCAATGGGAAAAAGAATGAAAGTAATGTTCCATGTATTCGTAGTTGAGCAGGTAAATGTCAAGGCGATGTTCATAGATCCTCAGAGCTGCAAAACCGATGTCAGCGAATACTTCTCAAGGTACAGACCATCGGAAACAAAGATAGCCAGGATAGATAACCTTCGCCTGACTGCTCTTATTGACGAGTGTGCAAAGCCAAGACAGAATAATAGACGGAAAGGAAAATGACGAAAGCAGAAGCAACGGAAAAAGCAAAGAAGTGAATACATCCTCGACACAGTAGATGATGACGGTGATTTCTGGGCTTTCTCTTTTACCGATCAGAACGGGCTCGTTCCTCCAGGGCTTCCTGAGCTCTGCATCAAGAAAGACACAGGAGAGCTTTTCAACAGGATATACGTTCCTTCCATTGATAAGACTGTATTGTCACAATATAAGCAGGAATAAGCATTACAGACAGCCCACCAGGACTATTGCTCATTGCAAAAGAATAGGCTCTTATCCAGCTTCATATGTTTCCTATTCCAGTTTGTGAAAGGGTATGTCTAGAGGGTGGTCCCCGTTGTGATGATTGTCATGGCATTTTTTGCAGAGGGTGATGAGGTTCGCGGGTCTGTCCGGGCCGCCGTCATGCCTTCTGTTGATGTGGTGTACCTCTAGATAATCTGAATCGTGAATGGTGTCCGCCTAGCGACCTTTGCACACCCGTCCTTGATCATATGGCTGACTTTGCCATGTCTTTGTGTCGGCATCAATGGCTTCCCGTTCTGTGCGATTACATAGACCATGCGGTCTTCTCCTTTACCGACTTTACGGGTAATGCAGGTATCAATCCCTGTTGTGAGGCATCTCTCCTCACTGTCCTTCGTCGATGTTATCGGAGGGTTATTAAGCCAGCAGCACTATCCCTACCCGAAAGGACTGTTTAGCCACGGACCGCAGAGCTGTGGACTAGGACGACATCCACAGGTGCCTATATCTTCCTCCGTAACGCGGGTCTTGAAGACATTGGGTTAATCAACCAAGGCTCTTTCAAGCCTCATCCTCTGCAAGATGGGGGAGTTGACGGTGAACTCCGAATGTAAGATTATCTGGGGGCTTGATTCGCCGTTCCCTTCGCTGGTATTGGCCAGATCAGGTTCGAGGGTATGATCTCAGGCTTTCGCCACCCCTAGCCGTGAAAAACACTAGACTCAAATTCCAGTATAGTCAAGTGACAATCTTGCCGCTGAGCGTTATCATCGCTATATGGTTCCAGTCTTTTCTTTGGGAAATGCAGCAGAAAGAGATCATCAGCTTATCGAGAAATATCATATGAGCGAAAGCGCATTGATCGAGAGTGCTGCAGCAGGTGTCTTCAGCGCAGTTTCATCAGTCTTGCATGGAAGGATCCTGATAATCGTTGGTCCTGGTAACAATGGCAGTGATGGGCTTGCGCTTTTTGGTATTCTCAGAGCAAATGGCTATAATCCCGATCTGCTGTTTTTATATGAGAGGGGCAATGAGGAGAATCTGAGACGAAGACGGGAACTTCCTTCCAATGTCCATATTGTCTCATCCGCATCCGGTTATGATGTCGTCTTTGATGCGCTTTTTGGCTTCAGCTTTCACGGAACGCCTGATGCGAGGACTGCCGAAGTTCTGAAGGAAGCGAGGAGCGCTAAGACTGTTATTTCAGTCGATGTGCCATCTTGCAATCAGATTGAAGCCGATTATACCGTGGCTCTCATGTGCTGGAAGACAATCCTCTTTGAACCGACAAAGCGGGGTATGGCTGGCAAACTCTTTCTGCATAATCCAGGCTTTCCCGAAAGCGAACTGAAAGCTTCTCCTGATAACATATACCTTTTGTCTGAATCAGATCTGAAACTTCCTCAGATAAAGATTTCTGATTATAAGAACACTAGGGGACACTTAGGAATAATAGGTGGTTCTGAACGCTATACGGGTGCTCCACGCTTAGCAGCCAGGGCAGCATTCTTCTCCGGTGCGGGGCTTGTGTCTATCATTACAGAGAGCGAACGAGTGAGAGATGAGAATCCTGCTGTGATAATCTCATCTCCGGAAGATGCGGATTTTGCGAAATATGGTGCACTGGTAATCGGGCCGGGGTGGGCTGAAGGCAACAAAGCTCTGTTCGAGCGTGCTTTGGATTCTGGGAAGAATCTTGTGCTCGATGCGGATGCGCTTCCATTTGTTCCTGGGCATAAGATGGGTTATAGAGCAGTGCTCACACCGCATATAGTCGAGTATAAGAAGCTTGCTGCTTCTCTCTCTGTCCCTGATGGGCTTGGCGATGCTGAGATGCTTGCCGAATCGCTACGTGCTATTGCCAGGGAGACTGAAAGCGTTGTCGTGTTGAAAGCCTCTACAGTGTGGATAACTGATGGCAGCGAGATCAGGATTTACGATGGTGTGAACCCTTCGCTTGGAGTTGCGGGCTCTGGGGATGTGCTTGCTGGAATCATTGGCACGATGCTTCTCTCCGCATTTTCTCCATTCGAGGCTGCCACTAATGGCGTGCTGCTGCATCAGAAAGCTGGATTGAAAGCGCATGAAGAGTATGGCTATTACAGCGCTGAGGAGCTTATACTTTCAGTTGGCAGGTGCAGATGATCCAGTTCTATCTAGTCTCAGTTGTCTATCTCGTCTTCTCATCGTTCCTCCTTCTTGTCGATTCATATCGCAGAAGGCTCTCTTTCATGCTGAAAGCGAAGTCAAGAATCAGGGAAAAGCCAGGATTGCTGAACTTCTATTTCATACTTGGTATTGTTATTTTTTTGCTTCTGCTCTTCTTCCCAATCTCTCCAGGACCTCAGATAGCTGGTGATGTCCTCCCCGCTGTCTTCTCAATCGGTATGGCTTTCTTCTTCCGCATCCTGTATTCAGAGAGGAATAGGGAACGCTCTGATGCTTACCTTGCCGGCAAGAAACCCAGACTGAAGAAGCTGGGCTTTGCCTGCCTCTTTGTCGCTTTATTGCATTTTCTCTTTCCATCGTTTGTTCTACTATAATTCTCTTATGGAAGAACGTGTGACAACGGCAGGAATTGCAATCAGGCAAGGTCAGGTCTTGGTAGCCAGACGTGAGAAAGGTGGAGCTCTTTCAGGAAAGTGGGAGTTTCCAGGCGGCAAGCAGCGCTGGGGAGAGAGCGACAGCGATACGCTTCGAAGAGAGTATATGGAAGAGCTTGGGCTTGAGATAGAAGTGGGGGAGCTCATCGGTACGACAGACTTTGTGAATCATGATACGCTCTATCATCTCCACGCTCATCTTATAACAATAAAAGATGGAGAGATGCATCTGACAGTCCATACGGCAATGCAATGGGTGGATGGAGAGGCTCTGCTTTCTCTTGATATGGGACCATCTGATTCAGAAATCCGCAGCATCGTGGCTCCTCTTCTCTTGAAATCTGATTTGTTGAGTTCTACTATCAGTTAAGCTCTTTTTTTCGGGAGGCACATATGGAAAAGAAAAACATCAAATGGGGTGAGATTGGGTTTGGCTACATCCCTACTGATTATCGCTATTATGCAGAATGGAAAGATGGAAAATGGGGAGAGGGGAAGCTCACTGCTGATAACACAATCACAATCAGTGAATGCGCTGGCGTCCTTCAGTATGCTCAGACTTGTTTTGAAGGCTTGAAGGCATATACACAGAAAGACGGAAGCATCGTTACTTTCCGCCCTGATCTCAACGCAGAGCGCTTCCAGAGTTCCGCTCGCCGTCTTCTCATGCCAGAAGTATCGACAGAGATGTTCCTCTCAGCTCTTGACCAGACTGTCAAAGCCAATGAAGCATGGGTTCCGCCATATGGCACGGGTGCGACGCTCTATGTACGTCCATTCCTCTTCGGTTCCGGCTCTGTCATTGGTGTGGCTCCAGCTCCAGAGTATCAGTTCCGTCTCTTCTGTACACCTGTAGGACCATATTTCAAAGGTGGTATAAAGCCTCTCAAAATCTGTGTGTCTGACTACGATAGAGCAGCTCCGCATGGCACTGGCGATATCAAAGCAGGCCTTAATTATGCGATGTCTCTTTATCCGGGAGATTTGGCACATAAGAATGGATATGCAGAGAATATGTTCCTCGATGCCGCTACAAGGACAAATGTAGAGGAGACGGGAGGCGCTAACTTCCTCTTCGTTACTAAGGATGGGAAGCTTGTCACTCCGAAATCATCCACAATCCTTCCTTCTATCACAAGGCGTTCTCTTCTCTATGTTGCAGAGAAGTATCTTGGTCTTGAAGTTGAGGAGAGGGTGGTTCCATTTGCTGAAGTGCCTGAATTCGCTGAAGTCGGTGTGTGCGGTACAGCTGCTGTCATCTCACCTGTCGGAGAAATTGACGCTAAGGATAAGACTATCATGGTGCCTTCCGGCATGGATAGCTTCGGACCTGTTCTTGGCAAGCTCCGCGAGACGCTTACAGGCATCCAGAATGGAGATATCGAAGCTCCAGAAGGCTGGATCAGGAAAATCTGCTGAAATTCATCAGGGGCAGAAGCCCCTGTTTTATTCTTTGCACTTTTTTGCCGCTGCGAAGAATAAAAGCAGGGCAATCACTGAAGCGAACATCAATATAGGCATGAAGACAGAATTCGAGAATATGTCGTCAAAAGCCATGAAAGCTTCTTGGAAGATGATTGACAGCGCGATAAGCGCAATGCCTGTTCCGTTGAGGAATCCAGAGATAAGTGGTCTCAGTAATGCAAACCTATGTTTTTTCATCATAGCAATAGCTGCTGTGAGTTCAAATGCTGTGAGCGCAATATATATGATGCAGAGCATGCTGTCTCCTTATAAGATGATAATAGTATCCAGCCCGATTATCCACTTTGTCAACGAGCCAAGAATATGAGGAAGCTTTATGAAAAATGGGTTCACCTAATTCTGATGAACCCATTTCACTCTAGCTGTGATTACATCACTGTGCCGTCAGGGATAACTGCATTCTTGTTGATGACGATTATGCCATCATGCACTGAATACATCTCGAAGTCTCCATCCGGGCGAGGGATGTTGTCGATACCGATGCGGCAATTTGAGCCGATTCTGGCATTCTGATCGATGATAGCCCTCTTGATGATGGTTGCTTTTCCGATACCGATATTAGGAATGCCTTTCCTTGCATTCTCCGCTTTCTCTTCTTCTGTCTCATAGAAGGTTGCGCCCATGCAGTATACGCCATCAAGCGATGCTCCAGCTTCGATGAATGTACGGACACCGACGATGGAGTTGACGATGTATGCGTTCGTGATGATTGAACCTTCAGATGTCAGCGAGCAGGAGATGTTGCAGAAGTTAGCTTTCGTTGCTGGAAGATGTCTTCTATGGGTGTAGATAGGCATCTCTTCATCGTAGAAATTGAAAGCTGGCTTCTCGGATGCAAGATTGAGGTTTGTCTCGTAGAAAGCTTTGATCGTTCCGATATCTTCCCAGAAGTCTGCGAAGAGGTAAGCACTCACGCGGCGTGTCTTTATGATATCTGGGATGATTTCTTTTCCGAAATCCGTCTTGTCATTGTTTAGAGCTTCTTCCATTGTCTGGGCGTTGAAGATGTATATACCCATCGATGCCAGATACTCATTGTCAGCATTTCTGCCAATTCCAAGCTGATTCTCGAGGCACTTCTCAGGTACTTTATACTCTGTGATATCCATATCTGGAGCTGGCTTCTCGTAGAATTTCTTGATGATGCCTTCCTCATCAGCTCCGATGATTCCCAGTCCTGTTGCCTGAGCTCTTGAAATTGGCTTTGCAGCAATCGTAAGCTCCGCTCCTGACTCGATATGTCTCTCGAGCATCTTCTCGAAATCCATTCTGTACAGCTGGTCACCAGAGAGTATGATGTAGTAATCAGCATTCTGGTCATGGAAGTGCTTGAGGTTCTTTCTTACAGCATCCGCTGTTCCCTGATACCAGCTCTCGCTAGCATATGTCTGCTCAGCAGCGAGAATTTCTACGAAACCGCCAGAGAACTGGTCGAACTGATATGTGTTAGCGATATGGTTGTGCAGAGAAGCGCTATTGAACTGTGTCAGAACGTAAATCTGCCTGATACCACTGTTGATACAGTTCGAGATAGGGATGTCAACAAGCCTGTACTTGCCTGCAAATGGAACAGCAGGCTTAGCTCTGTCCATTGTCAGTGGATATAGTCTTGTGCCACGGCCACCGCCAAGAACAATTGCGATAGCTTTCTTTTTCTTCTTCATTTCCAATCCTCCTATGTGTATTAACCTTTACTTAAAGTGTTATAGAGCTCGATATATTCACCAGCAGACTTGTCCCAAGAGAGGTCCACAGTCATAGCCCTCGTGATGGCTTTCTCCATGCCTTCACGGTTTTCCTTGTAGTATCGTATAGCACGGTTGACAGCATCCGAGATGGATTCTGATGAGAGATCTTCCATCAGGAAGCCTGTGCCAGTACTTGGATTCGCTGTGATATCAATGATAGTATCCGCAAGTCCACCAGTCCGATGCGCAACAGGAAGTGTGCCATAGTGCAATGAGTACATCTGATTGAGTCCGCAGGGCTCGTAGCGCGATGGCATGAGGAAAAAGTCTGCAGCGCCTTCTGCTTCATGTGCTGTCACGCTGCTGAACGCGATGTTGACAACTAAGTTGTCATGACGCTTCTCCGCTTCTTTCAGCTTCTCTTCATAGTGCTTGTCTCCCGTTCCAATCACTAGAAGCTGGAAATTTTCCTGATATAAGAGCTCCTCCAGTACTGGATGATTGCCTCCAAGAAGCTCTCCATAGCCTTTCTGGTCTGCGATTCTGGAGATCATCGTGAAAAGAGGGATATTGGGATCTTCTTTGAATCCATATTCTTTTTGCACGCGTGCTTTCAGCTCATTCTTACCGCTTCTGTCCTTGACAGAGTAGTGCTCCGGGAAGAACTTGTCGCTTCTAGGATTCCACTCATGCATATCCATACCGTTGAGGATTCCTTTCAGATCCTCTTTTCGTTCTCTGAGAAGCCAGTCTAAGCCACAGCCATAGCGTTCTGTTTGAATCTCTTCTGCGTAAGTAGGGGAGACTGTCGTGATTTTATCAGCAAGCTCCAATCCGGCTTTCAGCATATTGAGCCTTCTGCCTCCAGCGGGGCCTGAGAAGACTTCTTCAGGTATCCTGTCCCCACCAAGCACTGTGTCAAAACGTGAGAAGTCACCTTGGTAAGCGAGGTTGTGGATCGTGAAAACTGTATGCACTTTCATCTGACAGTCTTTCAGATAGAACGGAACAAGTCCTGCCGTCCAGTCATGGCAGTGTACGATATCGCAATTCCATTCCGCAGCTTTCAGATAATAAGGAACAGCCTTTGCAAAGAGCATGAAACGCTCTGCGTTATCAGCATATGGTGTGAATGATGTGTCGCCGTAGATTCCGCTGCGCTCTGTGAAATATGGATGTTCAAGTCCAACATATTCAACGCCATCGAGCTTGCGGCTCACTGTCGAAACAGCTACTTCCCCATTTAGCATAGGGACTGTGAATCTCGGTCCTTTCCTGAAACCCTTGCGGTCAATGAATGAGTACATCGGCATGAATACACGTACTACCTCGCCCTTTTTTGCCAGTGCGGGGGATAGCGAACCTAATACATCAGCCAGCCCCCCTGATTTGGAGAATGGGACTGCTTCACTTGAAACCATCAGGATATTCATGCCAATTATTATCGGATAGCCTATTCATAAAGGCAAGAAAAAACATGCTTTTTAAGTGGCAAATACCTTCTATTTTACGCTTGATATGCGAAAAAAAAGCGGACAATACACCCTCAATCAGAGATTTTGGATGTATTCGTCTGCCTGATGTGCCGCTGCAGCTCCATCACCTGCTGCTGTTACAACCTGACGGAAAGATGTAGTTCTAACATCGCCTGCTGCAAATAGTCCTGGAACGGATGTGCGCATCCTATCGTCTGTCTTGACGAATCCGCCTTCAAGTTCGGCAAAATCCTTTACTAGTTCTGAGTTAGGGATGATTCCGACAAAGACGAAGAGCGCGTCCGTAGTTAGCTCTGAATCATCGGAGAGCGTTAAGGATTTAACGTTTTTTCCATCTCCATTCACG
>JADIMT010000052.1 GCA_017694595.1 Candidatus Ornithospirochaeta stercoripullorum
TCGGCAGAAGCTATCCTGACTCAGGCAATTACTGGACAAGGAGACACCGCGAATGGCTTGATTCATTGAAATTCGAGGATCGTAAGCTCAATCACGCATACCAGTCGTATCTGCAGCAGGTAAAGGACCTGGAATCCAAGCTTGCCCTCATGGATGAGGAGATAGAGAACATCGCCGATGAGGAGAGATACAAGGACAAGGTGGACAGGCTCGTATGCTTCAAGGGCATAGATACACAGACTGCTCTCACGCTTGTCGTCGAGATCGGGGGCTTCGAAAGATTCGCAACGGCAGAGCAGTTCGCAAGCTATATTGGGCTTGTCCCTGGAGAGGATTCAAGCGGGCAGAAGAAGCGCATCGGATCGATAACGAAGGAAGGAAACTCAAGGGTACGGCTTGTCCTTACAGAGGCAGCGAAATCCATAAAAAGAAGCAGCCCCTTCGGAAAGTCAAAGCGCATCATAGCCCGGCAGAAGGGACAATCCCCGGATATTGTCGCATATGCAGACCGCGGCTCGAAACGCATCAGACAGAAGATGGCAAGAATGGGATCAGCATGGCAAGAACAAGAACGTATCTACAACAGCAGGAGCAAGGGAGCTTGCGTGCTTCGTATGGGGAATGATGACAGGCAATATTGCCTGAGGCAGATAGAGGCAAGGGAAAGGACATAAGTGCATGATTCAGCTATCTTCGAATCTTCTATGGGACTGAAATAGATTCCCGATTTTAGACTGAAAGAGCTTTCGGCGAACCATTGACCTGCAGGTAATCAATCCGCGTATATCAGAATGGCCAAGTGCCGATAGAAACTGAGCTCTTTCCCTTACCTATACAGGCCTTGCCACCCTATAATCCGGCAGAAGGAGAAAATCGCATAAAAGAGTTCTTTACAACGGTCACATCATATCAGAAGATAAGGGCTCCTGTACGTCTTTGATACACTCCCTTCAAGTAGGACACTAAAACTACTTGAAGGGCGTATTTCTATATTGCAAGGAAGAGCAAGATTCCTTCACAGGGTAAGTGAACTGCAGTCATAGTAGCCAAGGAAAAGAAAAGATTAGCAGTTGTTCGTGAAGAACTCCTTTTCAATCTCATTTTTGAGTTGTAGCAGCCATCGATATAGGAGAAGAGAGCAAGCCTGAGTTCCTCCTTTGTTCTGTAATGCTTCCTGTCTGTCTCTTCCATCTTCAGATATTTGAAGAAGCTCTCGCAAACGGAATTGTCGTAAGGGTAGCCTTTGGCGGAGAACGACTGAAGTACGGAGATGCCAGTTCAGCTGGGATGGGCTGAAACTGAAGCTCAGGCAGCAGATAACGGGATGGATATGATATTTCCGATATGCCAATGCCAAGAGGAATCTGCAGACACTGGAGGAATGGCTGAGGCACAGGATAAGATGTCTCATATTCAGATGGTACTGGAGCGTACGTTCACGGGATGCATTCTTCGTGAAGAACTGCAAAGTGCCGCATGAGGACACCCTTAGAGTGGCCAGCTCAAGACAAGGATTCTGTGCATTCTCAGGATACTATATGGACAACAAGTGGGTGAACAATAACCTGCTCCGGGGAGTAGGCTATACGTTCCTGTATGATGTGTATGAAAGAAGGCATCGCGATTCTGTAACCGCCGTATCGGATGGTGCATACGGTGGTGTGAGAGGACGGGATGTTGAGAGACTTGTTTCTCATCTACCTCTTACTCGGGTGGTGTGAATAGCGCATGGAACGATGAGATTATTTTGTTGTTGGTAGTTTTGAATCACAGCAACCTCTGCCTGCGTCATTCCAGATTCATATAGTCTCCGATACATCTTGCATTCAGGTAAAAGCCCATTCGAAACTGCTATGTTCGGAAAAATGGAGCGGCCAATTCGCCCGAACGGAGTGAGCTGGCCGCTTAAAACGGAGTGGCTACTGAATAATGTCGTTAGGTCTTAAAGAAGGCCCATCCATGGGAATTCTGTAGGACTTCCTTGACAGCCTGTCCAGACAGGCATTAGCCAGAGTCTGATCAGGAAACAGTTCCGACCATGCTGAGACAGGGAACTGTGAAGTGATAATTGTAGCCTTGTGCTCATACCTGCAGTCGATGATGTCCAGAAGCGTCTTGCATGCATCCATACCAAGTCTCATCAAGTCGAAATCATCAAGAACAAGAAGATCGCATTTCGTCATTGTGCGGAAAAGCGTCGAGGTTTCTTCTGTACCGATGATGCGATTACACTCCCGCTGAAAATCGTTGCATCTTGTGTAGTAGGCAGAGTAGCCTTTCCTGATGGCCGAGACGGCAAGGGCACACGCAAGATAAGACTTCCCGCATCCTGTCTTGCCGGTAATGATCAGGGAGTACTCCCCGTTCAGCCATTCAGCCTGGGCAAGCTTTTCGATCAGCGCTGTGTTGAGCAGTCGCTCGGGATCATAGATTTTCTGATCGATTGACGCTCCCGGAAACCTGAGATGGGCCGCTGCGATTGATCTTGAGATCTTCTTTGACTGTCTGACATCAACTTCATTTCTGAGGCAATTAAGGAGTCTGTCCTCGAAAGGCTCAAGTGGTGAGTTTGGATCCTCTGTCTGAGCGATGAATGTTTCCTTGAATGATGGCAGCCTGAGACGTGTAAGCAGGGCTTTGATCTCATCGCGCTTCTCCTGCATGGAGTTTACGATGCTATTTTCACTGTTCATCTGTACTCCTCCTTGCTCCTGATGTTCTGATGGACAATGCCTGCTCCATCACCAGTTGCCTGTGCAATGGTGGAAGATGCCAGCCTGAGCAGCCTTTTAAACGACGTGTAGTTTGTGCAGTTCAATTCCAGACACTGTCTGGCGACATCTTCTACAATTGTTCTCGGGACATCCGAGCACATGTGAAGAATGCCTTTACATGAGTTGTACATAGTTGCTTCGTGCTTTTGAGATCTGAGGATGGCATCGATAAGGCGCTGCATCGTCTCTCCATACTTGTTCAACGCCCAGGTACGATAATAATTCCCGTCGTGCAATGGAGCGTTGAGCTCCTTGTAATAGCGGTGCTCAGAAGGCATGTGATCATCTTGTGTAATGTAGATGGGGAAGCGGGAGTAAGAACGCTCGTGGGTACAGATCAGGATGTTATTCGCATCGGCAATCGTGACGGTTCTGAAGTCTGCTTTGAGTATTGCAGGCTTACCGAGCATTCTGCACGGTACTGAATAGTAATGGTCATCGAAGGCCAGATGATAATTGTCAGGAACCTTTGTAAAGAAGCGATATTCTACGCGCATGAAGCGTCCCATAGTGAGCGGCTTCATATTCGGCCTGTCAAACTTTTCATAGAGTTCTCTGGCTGAATGTTTCGCACCTCTCATAACAGTTTCGTTCAGAGTCTCTGTGAATTCCTTTATTCTTGCGTTAACCTGTGCCAGAGAAGAAAAGCATCCGCAATTCCTGAGCTTCTCCAGGACATAGGTTTCACAGGTCTGGACTGCCTTCTCAACCGTTGCCTTTCCCCTTGGTTTGCGAGACGGAGGAGGAAGCACAACTGTGTCGTAGAAAGATTCCAGGTCGCTGAACGCAACGTTCAGGAGGAGCTCGTCTTTCGTATGTTTTGTTACTGCTGTTTTAAGATTGTCTGGTACAAAGTAGCGTGATACAGCGCCGTAGAACGCGACCGCATCTGCTACGCCTTCGATGAACGAAGGAAGTTTCTCATCAGCGAATGCCTCAGCAAAACACAGGCTGCTGAAGCCGACTGTCGAGACAAAAAGACTGACCGGCTTGAGCTCTCCCGTCTCCTGATCAAGCAGGATTGCCGGTTTGTCTCCTGCCCAGTCGAAGTACGTCTTCTCTCCTGGAATCCTTTCAACTGGCATCCTTGCATTTCTGTGGCCATAATGGTCATCTACATAACGGTTGTAGTGTTCAACAAACTGTGTGTACTGATACCCGTCAGGGCTAGTCTTCTTGTACTCACTCCACGCCAAGGTCAATGTTGTCTTGTTTTTCGGATCAATGATCTTCCGATAGATTGTCTCGAAGTCTGGCAATGGAACGTCCTTTCGTCTTGCCTTCTCAGACGGGTAGAACAACTGCTCTACTTCATCTGGACTCTTCTTGGATAATTCCTCATAGGTCAGGCCGAGTTTTCTCATCGTCGACAAAGTACGGTTAACCGTGCTTGATCCGATGCCGAACCTGCTCTGGATGTCTTCATAGGTGAAGCCATCCCCCTTCATCTTGAGGACACCGATGATGGTTGTGTATTTCTGCATACACGCCTCCATAACTGAAATGCTCCTGGATGCCAGGTACCCATGAACTGAAGCTGAAGGCATGATACATGATGAATTGAACGATTGTGATTGGTAAAAGAAAGGGCACTCCGTGCTACCGAAAACATACTCCGGCTAATGCGAATGCTCCAGATTAAGCGAAAAGGATACTCCGTGGCTTCCGAAAGCGACACTCCGCCGCTAGCGAAAAGTTCACTCCATTAAGCCGTACATTGCAATTCGAAACGGACTAATTCTATTTTTATTGTCATTTAGTCCGTTTCAGAGCATAATTTAATGTATGCAGAGAGAAGGAAGCCTATATTCACGAGAAAAGTATCTTAGTGTATTGAGACCATTCTATTCCGACAGGGAACTGATAAAAGTCGTGACTGGTGTACGCCGCTGTGGCAAGTCCTCTCTGCTCGAGCTTGTCAGAAAAGAAATTCAATCACATGGAGTGGCTGAAGCAAATATTTTGAACATCAATCTCGATCAACGTCCCTATATTGGGGTAAGAAGTCCTGAAGCATTGGAAAGAGTCATAGACAAAGGTTTTGGAAAAGCAGAAGGGCTCAAGTACCTTTTCATTGATGAGATCCAGAATGTGAATGGCTTTGAAATCCTTATCAATGCCTATAGGGAAAGTGGAGAGTATTCGATTTTCATCACAGGTAGCAATTCCTATCTTCTCTCCGGTGAGCTGGTGACAAAGCTTACCGGCAGGTATCTGGAGATAGAGATGACTACCTTGACCTTTGATGAATATATAGGAATGAAGAGGTTTCTCAATCTGCATGTTGATGAAGATCTTTCGCGTGAGCTCAGGTCCTATATTGTCGAGGGCGGATTTCCCTATGCACTGAATTTTGAACGCCTCGAAGATAAACGTTTCTATGTGCACAGTGTTATCAACGAGATATTCGACAAAGACGTGAAGTCCAACCCGAAGATAAGAAAGAAGCATCTGTTCGATCTTATCATGCAGTTTGTCATAAACAATTTCGGTTGCACGATCTCGATAGACAATATAGTCAATCATCTGAAGGATGTGCTACATGAGAATGTAAGAAAGGAAACCGTTTACCGATATCTGGAGCAGCTTGAGAATCTCAAGATTGTATCGAAGTGCACTCGCTTTGATCTTAAGAGCAAGAGATCATTAAAAGGGGGTGAAAAATACTACTTGTCTGACTTGAGCTTCTACTTTCTGCGCAACACAGACAACCGCATATCATACGGCCCTGTACTGGAGAACATTGTCTATCAGTATGCTAAAAGCCTTGGCTACAAAGTAAGCATAGGCAGGATAGGTAATTTTGAAGTCGACTTCATCCTGCGAAACCCATCTCTGTCCTATTCTTATGTCCAGGTTGCCATGTATATCTTAACGGACTCTCCCCAGACTGAGGAGCGTGAATACCGCTCTCTGGAAAGGATAAGGGACAACTATCCGAAGTATCTGTTGACTCTGGATGCCCTGCAGCAGGAGCGTGGAGGAATTATCCATGCAAATCTGGCAGAATTCATTGCTAATGAAAATCGTTTCTAAACCGGCCTTTTTTGTCATCTTTTGCGACTTAGTCCCTTTCAGATGAGGTTAAGAGGTTTGAACTGTGCTGGAAAAGATGGTCGACATCATAATCTGTACCCCTGTTGCCTCTATTGGGAGAACTATCTTTGTTCCTGCTGGAATGGCAGAGAGGAAGTCCAGTACAGCCGCAACTGCTAAAGCCCAGTGTGAAGCGCAATGCCAGGGTGCCAACAACCATCGAACGGGAATAGGGCTATTGGGCCATTCGCTGTTTGTAGTAGGTAGATGGAAGGAAAGGATTACAAGCATGTATAATCATGGGCATGCAGATAAACCCCTTTGAGATAGCATTGGACATATATGCGCCATGAAAGATAACAGATACACAGCTCATACCATCGGAGAAGAATCCAGACAGTCTTGAGATGATGTATACGTTGATTTTGAAGAATGCACGAGATTTCCTTGCCCTGTCCGGTACATGATATAAGGGAGAGGGCTGGAGACATCTGGACTTCTTCCAGTACGGGTTCCAAGGACAAAATGCGAAGGTCATGGGCCTGGAAGAATCAGGATTCACACTCATTATGAAAGTGCTGAAGCATATTACTGTAGCTGGCGGTAGCAAGGGAGTAAGTCAATTTTCATTCCGTTGGGCTGTTTCAATATTTTCGGCAAAAGAAATAGATATGTTTCTGTTTGTTGTGATTATCCAATTTCTGGTATTTGCTCATCATTATTGTTCATGGATCTGCTTCTTTAGAGTTTATGTCTGAAAAAATTAAGGTTGACAAATCGTGTTTGTGGTTTAGATTGATAATATCACTAATATTATTAGAGGTGGTGATGGAGGTCTTATGAACAAGAAGGAACGTGTTATCGCAGCGATAAATAAGAAGCCAGTGGATTATGTGCCATGTGGTTTTTCTCTTCATTTTCCGGAGAATGAGAATAGCGGGAAGCCTGGAGTAGAGGCTCATCTCAGATTCTTCAGAGAAGCTGATACAGATATCGATAAGATAATGAATGAGAATCTTGTGCCATCTCCTGCTAAGGGTTCGGTATTCCCTTCTGCTTATGCATCTGTTGCAAAGATGGATCTTGTCGGGACCATTATCAAGGATCAGGTTGAATTCTCAAAGGAGATCATCTCAGCTCTTGATGGTTCTTCATTCGTGATGGGTACTCTTCATGGTATCTGCGCATCAGCATTGCACCCGATTGAGAAGAGCGGTTATGCATATGAGGATGCAAGGAAAATCCAGAGGGATTCCCTTATTGCTGATGAAGAGATATCCCTTAAGGCCTTCCAGCATATTGCAGATGCTATGTGCGAGCTTGCAAAAGGATATAAGGAAGCAGGATGCGATGCTGTATATTTCGCTTCTCTCGGTGGAGAGCATGACTGCTTCACTCCTGAGGAATTCGATCGCTGGATAAAGCCATATGATCTCCAAATCATGAAGGCTATAAAAGATGCAGGACTCTATTGCGTCCTTCACATCTGCAAGAGCGGTATCGATATGGAGAGGTATCGGGATTATGGAAAGTATGCCGATGTAGTCAACTGGGGCGTTTATGAGATTCCATATTCACTTGAGGAAGGAAGGAGACTCTTTCCTGATGCCGCGATAATGGGTGGCCTTAAGAACAGAAGCGGTGTTCTTGTCGATGGCTCGGATGATGAGATTTCTGCAGAGGTGAAGAATGTCATCGATGGTTTCGGAAAGACTGGTTTCATCCTTGGTGCAGACTGCACTCTCGCAACAGAACAGGATATGCATAAGCTTGCTGTAGCTATAAAGACGGCCAGAAGCTGCTGAGAGAATGCGTATGAAGACAGATTATCTCCAGATACTCAAAGAGGAGCTTCTTCCTGCTCTCGGATGTACTGAGCCTATTGCACTTGCATACGGTGCTGCTGAATGCCGGCATCTTCTTGGGGAGGAACCTGTAAGGATAACGGCAAGATGTAGCGGTAATATCATAAAGAATGTGAAAGGCGTAGTTGTTCCGAACTGCGAAGGCATGAAAGGTATCGATACAGCTGTTATCGCAGGTGCCCTTTATGGTGATTCATCAAAGGGCCTTGAGGTTCTTTCTTCTGTTACTGCAGATGATGCTGCAGCTCTTCCCGATGACGCGAAGAGAATAAAGGTTGATGTTTCGCTTCTTGATACTGAGGCCAAGCTTCATTTCATCATCTCCATGGAAAGCGATGCGCATAGTGCTTCTGTTGAGATAATCCATCAGCATCTCAATATAGTGAGAGCTGAAAAGGATGGCTGCGTTGTACTTTCAAAGTCCTTTGAAGAGAAGGAGATGAATACCGAGCTTGCTGACCGCAGCGGCATGAATATAGCGGGTATAGTCAGCTTTGCTGAGAATGCACCCATTGAGGAGCTTGCGGAGATAATCGAGCCTCAGATCAAATACAATAAGGCAATAAGCAGGGAAGGGCTTGAGCAGCCTTATGGGGCTGAGGTTGGCAGGATTCTCTTGAAATCCAGCTCTGGATTGTATGACAGGATGGCAGCGGCAGCAGCTGCTGGATCGGATGCGAGGATGAGCGGTTGCAGCATGCCTGTCATAATAAACAGTGGCAGTGGTAATCAGGGGATGACTGTGTCGCTTCCTGTCATCATATATGCAGAAGAGAAGGGTTTCTCACATGAGAAGCTTATAAGGGCTCTAGTGTTGAGCAATCTTTCGGCTATCCATCAGAAAACGAGAATCGGACGATTATCTGCATATTGCGGTGCTGTTTCTGCCGCAGCAGGAGCTGCTGCCGCGATTTCGTGGCTTGATGACGGCGGTATAAAGGAAATCGATGATACAATAGTGAATACGCTGGCGACAGTATCAGGAATGATATGCGATGGAGCGAAGCCATCCTGTGCCGGAAAGATAGCTGCGGCTGTGAATGCGGCACTTCTGGCCCATGATATGGCAATGACTGGTCATTCCTACAGGTCTGGCGATGGTATTGTGAAGGATGATGTGGAGAAGACCGTCTCCGGTGTAGGGCAAATAGCCAGCGATGGCATGTCCGAGACTGATAGCGTGATTCTCTCTGTTATGCTTGGATGCTGAAATCCTATCCTGAGAGCGGTAGGGATAGGGATAAAAGAAAAATAAAAGGAGGTCGAGTTCCGCTGCTCGAACGAATTATGAAGAAGGCGTTGGTGATTCTCGCGGTTATGCTTATGGCGATTTCCGCTGTTTTTGCAGGTGGCTCAAAGGAAACAGCTGCAGCAGCTGATGGAACTTATCCAGACGGAACAATGCTTATCTGGATGACAGGACAGCCTCAGTACCGTCAGATGTATTATGACGGATTCATGGAAAGAAGCAAGGATGTTGCTCCTGGCGTAAAGCTCCAGGTCGAGACAATATCCACAATGGCTGATGGACAGCAGAAGATCGGTATGTACAAGATGGCTGGAGACGATGAGTCTCTTCCTGATGTCATCTTCCTTGATGCTGTAGGTATCATTGAGCTTGCAGATGCAGGATTCCTCCTCGATCAGACGGATTACTGGACACCGCAGGCTGACCAGTACGTCGAAGGAGCAGCAAATGATGCGACAGTCGACGGAAAGGTATATGGCCTCCCGGATGCAGTAAGACCTCAGCTTCTTTTCTACAATGCAGAGATCTTCGAGAAATATGATGTCGACCCAGCGATGATGAGCACATTCGATGGTTATCTTGAAGCAGGAAGGCTTCTCAAGGAAAGATCTAATGGCGAGGTTTATCTTTCATGGATCGATACAACGAACTATACATGGAGATACTGGCTCCGCCGCGGTCTCATGCCACAGGCGAATGCAAGAATCTGGGACGAAGAGGGTAATGTAGTCATCGGAAGCGATGAGGGTGCAAAGCTTGCTCTGAAGTATCTCGATCAGCTTAACTCAGAAGGTCTTCTCTATAAGACACCTATGATGCAGCAGCCTCTTTATGAAGCAACTGATGCCGGAAAGATCGCTACATTCTATATCGGCGCATTCTGGGATGAGTTCCTCAGGAAGAACCTCACTGCAACAGCTGGTGACTGGAGAGTCATGAATGCTCCTGTATTCGAGGAAGTCGGAACAGGCGGTGCTCCTGTATCAACATACTTCTGCCTTGTTGACAAGGGCGATAACGTGTATGAAGGACTTATTCGTGACCTCTGGTATGATTTCCAGAACAACACCGAGGCTATCAATGCATGGGTAACAGAGATGGAAGCTATCAAGGGCGCATACAGCAACCCGCTTTCACTCGAAGTTCTCGCAGATCCTTTCTGGCAGGAGCCAAGCGATTTCTACGGTGGTCAGTCATTCAGGAAAGCTGAGAGCGATGGTCTCGCAAATCCTTCTAAGAACCTTACCGTAACTCCTCAGGATGCAGAGGCTGATATCATCATCAGCGCGGAAATCGAGAAGTATGTTGCCGGTGAGCAGACAATGGATCAGGCAATCGCGAATATGGATAAGGAGCTTAAGCTCAAGATTGGTCAGGCTGATGTCTGATTGAAATATGTGGGGCTTCGCGCCCCACATCCCTAAGGGGGTACTTTATGAAAGTATTGAAGACGCTGAAGAAATATAGGATTCCATATCTTTTCATAAGTCCATTCTTCATTCTTTTCTTCTGCTTCCAGCTGATTCCAGTCGTATGGACATTCTATATAAGCTTCACAGAGTGGAATGGGCTGAAAGCACCTGAATGGGTTGGATTTGATAATTTCTCGCTCATGTTCAGGGATTACATGTTCAAAGAATCATTCATGAACACTGTTTTCTACTGGCTGGTATCAGTTGTTGGTGTAATTGCGATAGCTCTTATGATAGCAGTAGCGCTTAAGAGCCATCACCTGAAATGCAGGAAGGCTTTTCAGACAATAGCATTCCTCCCTTATGTCTGTGCATCCGTTGCTATGGGCCTTATATTCATGATGCTCTTCGATGAGAATGCCGGTCTCATAAATGAGGTCATTGTATCATTCGGAGGATCGAGAATCGCATGGCTTTCAAGCTCGCAGTATTCGAAGATTCCTGTCGTAATACTCTTCATATGGCGTTCAATACCTTGGTTCACGATTATCATCTATTCCGGTCTTCTCAATATCTCTTCAGAGTATTATGAGGCTGCGACAGTCGATGGTGCCAATGTGTTTCAGCAGTTTACGAAGATTACGATACCTCTTCTGAAGAACATACTCTTCTTCTGCGCTCTCACTATAACTATCGATACATGGAAGATGTTCAACGAATCAATGACACTTGCCGGTCCTGGAACAAGCAATACATCGCTCTTCCAGCTTATCTATGAAAACGGATTCCAGACAATGAAGCTCGGTTATGCTTCATCGCTCAGCGTTGTGCTTATCATCATCCTTCTCATCATATCGATGATACAGTATAAGCTCCGCAAATCCGACGAAGGAGTATAAGATGAAAGGTAATACACGAGCATCACTTATAGTGAATATCTTCATGATTATCGTTGTCATGGTATGTCTTTTCCCTGTTCTCTGGATGTGTGCAATTGCAGTGAAGCCTGTAGGTGAGCCAGTATCGGGTTTCAATGCACTCACGATCGGAAGACCTACCTTCGCTAACTTCTCAAGGCTTTTCGAGCTCATACCTGTTATGCACAATCTTTTCAACAGTGCATTCACCACGATACTCGGAACGATTACGACGCTTTTTTTCTGTGCGCTGGCAGGATTTGCATTTGCAAAGTACAGATTCCCTGGACGTGCGAAGCTCTTTGCCTTCGTTATTGCGACTATGGCAATTAGTGCTGAAGCCGGTGCGATTCCGCTCTTCATAATCATGAGGAAGATCGGTCTTATAAACAGTCTGTGGTCTCTTGTTATCCCACGTATCGCAACTGCAGTAGGTATCTTCTATCTCACGCAGTATATGCTCGATGTGCCTGATGAGCTTGTGGAAGCTGCAAGGATTGATGGTTATCATGACTTCAATATATTCCTGAAGATAATCTGCCCTGTCATCAAACCAGCACTTGCCTCGTGGGCATCGCTTACTCTCATAGCAAGATGGAATGATTACTTCTTTCCGCTGCTTTTCCTCAACAAGACGGATAAGTACACGCTCATGGTGTCTGTTTCGCTTCTTCCTATAAGCGATGGACTCGCAACTCCATGGCAGGTAATCCTCGCAGGATGTACACTTGTCATCATTCCTGCAATCATTCTCTATCTTCTCATGCAGCTGATGCAGAAATCAGGCAGCTTTGCTGGTGCTGTCAAAGGTTGATGAAGTGGAACTCAGAAAAGAAGCGGAGGAAATGCTCCGCTGTGTTATCCTTCCATTCTGGCATTCAATGAGGGACGACCGGAATGGGGGATTCTTCGGTTATATTGGTTCAGATCTTGTCAGAGACGAGTCTTCTGATAAAGGTGTCATACTCATGAGCCGTATCCTGTGGTTCTTCTCTGAAACGGCTATGCTGCTTCAATCTGAAAAGGAAAGGAATGCGGCTGAACACGCATACCGTTTTCTTTCCGAAAGAGCAATAGACAGGGAACATGGTGGTGTATACTGGTCGCTTTCATATGATGGAAAACCTTCGGATACTTCAAAGCATGCATACTGCCAGGCATTTGCTGTTTATGCACTCTCATCTTATTACAGACTGACTGGAGATGAGAAAGCGCTTGGTGAGGCTTTCTCCATCTATTCCCTGCTGGAATCCAGCTGCCGTGATGGGATAGGCTATCTTGAGAATTTCCATTGCGACTGGACTCCTGATCCTGATAATTCCCGCCTCAGTGGGCATGGTGTCAATGCATACAGGACAATGAATACGCTTCTCCATATATTTGAAGCCTATTCTGGGTTGTATCAGGCTACAGGCAGCCAAGAAGTAGCTTCATCGATGAGAAGGATACTCGGAATTTACCTTGACAGGGTATATTCTCCTGAGAAGCGAAGGGAAGAAGTTTTTTTTGATAGAAATTATGTCTCCCTTCTCGATATCACTAGCTATGGACACGATATAGAGTCGAGCTGGCTGATTGAATGGGGTGCATCGCTATTAGAGGATGCAGAGCTTTCGTCAAGAGTATCTGCCGCATCATCTGCAATGGCTTGGAATGTATATGAAGAAGCTTATGATGCAAGAGGCTTTATTGCCAATGAGAAATATGGTGATAACATCGATCGCAGCCGTATCTGGTGGGTAGAGGCTGAGGCTGTTGAAGGGTTTCTCAATGAGTACAGGAAGTCAGGAAATGAGAAGTGCAAAGAGGCCGCAGTTTCCATATGGCGATATATCAAAGAGCATTTTGTTGATAGAAGAAATGGAAGCGAATGGTTCTGGGCTGTAGGAGATGGAGATGAACCTGTCTATTCCTATCCGATAGCCGATCCATGGAAGTGTCCTTATCACAATGGAAGGTTATGCATGAATCTCATGAGAGGAGAGTTATAGGATGGATTTCAAGGAAAGGCTCTGGTATGAGCTTGAGAAGCAGGAAAGATTCCTTTCGAGGAAGAATCATGTTGATCAGAGTTTTTATAATGGTATATATGAGCGTTATGAGAATCCTGTTCTGACAAGGGATTCCGTGCCGCTTTCATGGCGTTATGATTTCTCAGAGAAGCGCAATCCATTCTTTATGGAGCGCCTTGGGGTGAATGCAGTCTTCAATTCAGGCGCGCTTTATATGGATGGGACTTTCTATCTTATCGCGAGAGTAGAAGGCAATGATAGGAAAAGTTTCTTCGCCGTTGCTGAAAGCGATTCTCCTGTAGATGGATTCAGGTTCACTCATCCTGTGCTTCTTCCTGATACAGACCCGGAAGAGACCAATGTCTATGATATGCGTGTTACGAAGCATGAGGATGGCTGGATCTATGGTGTATTCTGTTCCGAGAGGAAGGATAAGTCATCCGATGATCTTTCTGCAGCTATTGCAGAAGCCGGAATCGTAAGGACGAAGGACCTTGTATCCTGGGAGCGACTCGACAACCTTAGAACACTCCGAAGTCCACAACAGCGCAATGTCTGCCTCCTTCCGGAGTTCGTAGATGGAAAATATGCATTCTTCACCCGTCCTATGGATGATTTCATCGATACAGGGAGCGGGGGAGGAATTGGATTTGCACTCTCGGAGAGTATTGAGCATGCAGTTGTTGATGAGGAGATCATAACAAGTAGACGACGCTATCACACGATAACTGAAGCTAAGAACGGCGCAGGCGCAGTTCCCATAAAGACCGATAAAGGATGGCTTCATATCGCGCATGGAGTGAGGAATACTGCAGCAGGACTGAGGTATGTTCTTTATGTATTCGTTACAGCACTCGACGAGCCCTGGCGTGTAATTGCTGAGCCTGGCGGTTTATTCATGTGTCCTCGCGGTGAAGAGAGAGTTGGCGATGTAAGCAATGTAGTCTTCACAAATGGTGCAATAGATCTTCCTGATGGCAGACTGTTCATCTATTATGCATCTTCGGATACGAGACTTCACGTTGCCGAGACTACGATAGAGAGAATGCTCGATTATGCATTCTCAACGCCTTCCGATTCCCTGCGGAGCCATGAAGCCGTCATGCAGCGCCTTTCTCTTATAGAGGGCAATGATGAGTACATCAAGAGATGATGAAGCTGCTGGATAGAACTGTATCATTTTGAAGGAAGTAGGTGTCGAGTTCCGCAAGGTCCATTTCAAGTGAATGCCTCGCTTCCTGATAATCCTTATTCAGGATGGCATCAATGAGTATCTTATGCCATTCGCTCCTGTCTTTATCGCTTCCGGTTTTCCATGAATCCTCATAGTACGATGTGATGCCTCTGAAGCATGTCTTCATGAGGTTGTCCAGAGTTCTTGTGAAGAACCTGTTCTCAGAGAATGTGCATAGCGTTATATGGAAGCGGGCATTCAGTTCCCAGTGGATATATGGATCCTTCTTTGTGAATTCCTCTCTTTGGCTTTCCTCGTATAAAGCCTGCAGCGTATGAAGCTGTTCGTCTTTGATTCTGCTGAAAGCCATTTCGAGAGAGCTCAGTTCAATCATCTTCCTGAGAGTCAGGGCATCTCTTATATCCTTCATGCTTACAGGTTTCACTCTGTATCCGATGCGGGGAAGGCTTTCGATAATATCATCGGCACAAAGCTGGACGAGAGCATCCCGGACCGGGGATTTGCTTATTCCGTATTCCTCTATCAGCTGCTTTTCCGTGATAAGGGATGTAGCATTGTATTTTCCCCTGACAATGTCAGCAAAGACAGAGCGATAGACGAAATTCTTCTTGAGTGCAGCTTCTGCTTGCATATGGATGCTCCTTCCTTTTTCCCTGCATTCTATTATACCTCGATTTTGAATCGTAAGCGCGGTTAAAAATTCCGTAAAATAAAGCCTATCATGTATTGCAGAGCAGAAGCAAGCTAACGTTTTTTTTCGACGCATAGCCTGGCTTAATATGAAAGAGTCCATGGAGATGACATAGAATATTTGAGCATCATAAAAGGAGATACGGATACAGACGGATAACAGCTACGTTCCATCAGGAAGGAATCGCGGTAAACCACAAGAAGGTGGGAAAGTACCTGATGAGGTAACTCAGACTGTATCATTGCATATAAGCGCTCTCTATCCATCATGCAATGGAGATGGAGACTGCTCTCCTGATACATTCGAACGTACCAGCATTCCGCATTCGTGACCTGCCTAGGGGAAACAGAATCATTCGTCCAGACAGTTATTCATTTATCGCCTTGAATTATGATGGTTTTCTTTCCTATCATTTTACAGGAGTTCATTATGAGGAAGCTATTTGGCATATTGTTGTGTGTGTTCTTGATGGTCGGTGCCTATGCATCCGATTCATTCGAACTTGTTGATACATATGAGTCTGAGATAACCGATTCTGTTTACTATTCATATATACACGGAAGTACAGACCTTAAGGTGGTCTATGAGAACAATTCCGCCGGTGACAACTATGCAGAGCTTATATTCCGAACGCCGATGCAGGATGAAGGTGATTTGAATCATGTCTTTGAGCATTCCTTGCTTTCAGGTTCCGATAAGTATCCGAGTTCCTATCTGTTTTTTGACTTCACTAATAGATCATACTTGTCATCGGTTAATGCAGATACACAGCTGGCATCGACTGCTTATTATGCAGCCTCTCCAAGCAGCGAGCAGCTTGAGATATTCATCGATGCGTTGTTCTCTCTTGTGGAAAATCCTGACCTCATTAATGAAGAGAATATCTACAGACGTGAGGCAATACGCTACGATCTGCAGTCTGTCGATGATTCAGTTATCCCTGGCGGTACAGTGTTCAATGAAGATGTCGGATATATCACAGATGAGCAGCGGGGTGCAATAGAAGGTATGTTCAAGGCATTGTATCCAGGGATGTATGCCTCGAATATGATTGGAAGACTTCCTATGCATCTTGAGGACAATACATATGACAGGATAAAAGAGATCTTCGCTGATTACTATAACTGGGATAATGCACTTCTCTTTGTCTATGGTGATATCGATATAGATAAGGTTCTTGATACTATAGACAGCAGATACCTTTCATCTTCCAGTAAGCCTTCGACTGATCTCTCTGAGTTCTATGCCCAGGAACCTGAGCCTGGATACCGTGAGCTTGATTATCCTATACCGGCTTCAGCCGATAAGATTGTTACGGATACCTCTTCATATATCATATATGCATTCGATCTTGGAGATCTTGGATTCGATGAGCTTATAAAGCTTGGTCCTATAATCCAGATAATAGGAAAGGATGGTGGAATACTTCAGGAGGAACTCGAAAAGAGATCCATCGATGGTGTTGATGTCGTTGCTATGGACCTTTCTTCTCTCCGTCCGGTCCTTGAGTTCCTGCTCGTATATACTTCTCCTGATGAGAGAGAGGGATTCTGTGAAGCCGTGGAGGCTACTCTTGAACGCATAGCCTCTGGAGAGATTGGCGGAGAAGAGATCGCAGGCATGGTTGAAATCATCAGGAATGGTATCCTACGCAGTACAGAGGCGGGGTCTCTTTCTGCCTCTGATGCCGGACTATATAGGGAGCTCTTTGCTCTCACCGGGAAAACGAATGCTGGGGAAATCTATGAGAAGAGCCTGAGAAATCTGGAGGAGAATGGCGAAGCTATTGCATCATCGATAGCTTTGAAGCTGCTGGATGCTGATAGACCCAGAGCCGCTGTGACAGCAACGCCTGAGCCTGGCCTTTATGAGGATATTGTTGCTGATATCAATGAGTATCTCCGTAATATGGATGACAACATGTCTTATGAAGATCGTACAGCACTTGTGGAGGAGACGAAGGCTTATTATGACTGGTCTGGAATCTCATACCATAATGATGATATCGCGATAAGCAGTGGTTCTATTGATGATATACAACTGGCGTCTTGGATGTCTGAACGGGAAACAGACGGCGCTGTCATAAGGACAACGGTCCTTCCTGAGACAAACGGGCTTGTAAGCTTCTCAATTTGGTTCCCCGCAGGTGACATTACAGGCAATGACATGGATATCTATGCTCTGTACAAGATGCTTGTATCTAATCTGGACACATCATCCACTTCCTATGTAGATCTGCAGCAGAAGATTGACAGCATGCTTATCTCTGTGTCTATCAGTTCAGATGTAGATGATTCAATACCGTATATGGTGCTTTCTGGTATTTCAACTGAAGATAATCTTGAAGAAGCCGTTGCTGTGCTAGAGGAATTCGTATCGAATTCAGTATATACAGCAGAAGGCATAGAGAGGGTTATTTCACAGAATATTGAGGGCTATAATCTCAGGAGACTTTCTGAGAATCATAGATCCATGCTAAGTCTTGCAGATGGAATCTGGTCTGAAAGCTCTCTTTATAACATCGATCTCTATTACACAGGATTCTATGAGTATCTTCAGAGCATTCTTGATTCAATCGATGATCCTGGTTTTGCTTCATCCATCATATCCGATCTGAATCGCATTCAGGATACGCTTCTGGATAAAGGTGATGTCCGTATTGATATAATCGGAACTGAGAATGGAACAGCTGCTGCAGCAGATATCCTTTCTGGACTGATTGGATCCCTTCCTGAAGGAACTAATGAAAATCATTATGAATTCATCGATCTTCCTGAAAGTATCGCTGTTATCAGCAATGCATCGACGGCTCTTGTCTATAAAGGAATATCCTTATCGGAAAATGATGGAATCAAGGGATCGTATCTTCCTTGGTTTGCTGCATACTCCGATTATGTGATGCTTCCGCTCCGTACCCAGGGAGGAACTTATTCGTCTGGGATACATATCAATACAGGCAATGATAGCTTGGCTATGTACACGGTGATGGATTCAGCTCCTGCCGCAAGTTATTATGCAATGGTTTCAGGTTGGGATATCATGCGTGATGCTTTGCTGAGTGAGAGCGATCTGAATTCCTATGCTCTCGCAACACTTGCGTCTATGGATATAGCATCTGCCGGGGCAATCGGCAGGGAAGAACGGATCCTTAATCTTGCAGATATCTATGGAAATGAGAGGGGAGAGGACATTCTCAATGGTCCAAAGAGTGCCTCTCTTGATGAGAAGGATAAAGCTATAGGAGCGCTTGATGAGGCCTTCAGAAGCAATAGCTTCTTGTTCTATGAAGGTCCTGAACGGCTGCTGGCTCCTATAAAAGATGAATTCATGCTTGTTTTAGATTTCCGTCAGTGACTTCCATACATTCTGGCGAATGTGGGAGTACAGTCTTCCTTTGAATATAAAAAGTTTCCTTGCCATCCTTTGTGAATGGCAAGAAAGAAGAAAACTATCCATCAAGTCTTCTCATAGCTTCAAGCTTGGAGAAGATTACGCATACAAGTACTCCCATTATACCGATTACAGCGAAGAGAAAAGCAGTTCCTGAACCTTTTCCTGTACCGAACAGCTGATTGAGAAAAGTTCCTGATTTGTCCGCCATGAACGGTTCGAATACGGTGTCGGCAAGAAAACCTCCTGCAAGGTATCCTAGTGGAATGGTGAAGAACTGAAGCATGTTTCTTGCTGAATATACTCTGCCCTGGATAACAGATGGAATCAGGCTTCTCATCAGTGCATCCAGATTTGTGTTCATTACCGGTATGAAAAGCCATCCAAGAAAGGCTCCAGCGCACCATATGCCAGGATTTCTGAAGAATGCAAGCATGAAGTTTTCAGTGCTCATTGAAATGAATAACGATATGATAATCATCCTCACTCTGCTTTTTGGTGTTGGCATAATGGCAGCAATTACGCTTCCTGCAATCATTGCAG
Organism: Candidatus Ornithospirochaeta stercoripullorum; assembly: GCA_017694595.1. Classification (GTDB taxonomy): domain Bacteria; phylum Spirochaetota; class Spirochaetia; order Sphaerochaetales; family Sphaerochaetaceae; genus Ornithospirochaeta; species Ornithospirochaeta stercoripullorum. Next base: position 19,085 of record JADIMT010000052.1, read on the forward strand.
CTCCTGCTGTGGACTGTACTGCTGCAAGCACACTTTCACTCTCAAAGCTGAGAATCATGGCAGGAAGTGCCGCATTGTAGATCGAGGCTATGAAGTTGATCGCTGCGAGAAAGAGTATCACCTGGAGTATTCCGATGTTTGCTTTAAGGAAGCCCAATGCTTCTTTCAAATCCAGAATGATATGGCTTTCTTTCCGTTCCTTCTTTTCCATCTCTGGAATCTTGACGAGCAATAGAAGCGAGATGAATGCCACAGTGAATGTGGAGAGGTCAACGATGATTACCAGAGTCAGCCCTCCGGTAGAATACAGTGTAGTCGCAATTACAGGGGAGGCTATGTTAATCACGCTAGATGCAAGGGCATTCAGGCTTCCTGCCTTCTGGTATTTATCCTCAGGAGTGACAAGAGTAGTTGCAACCTCGCTTGCTGGTTGCTGAAATGTCTGTGCCGTCCCTGTGATGCAGTTCACTAGATAGAGATGCCATAGTTCCAGATTCCCTGAGAGCCATACGAAGAGTATTGAGAGGGTGCATAATGCTGCTGTAGTATCAGAGACGAGCATCAGATTCTTTTTATTCATCCTGTCTGTCAATGTCCCTACAGGAAGCGAGAGAAGGATATACGGTACATATGACGATACTGTCAGAAGTGCAGTGCTCAGTGCAGATCCGGTCTCTCCATATGCCCAGAGAATGAGTGCGAATGGCGTTAACGAAGACCCGAGACGTGAGAGTGTCTGGGTTGCCCATAATAATATGAAATTGCTGAATTTCCTTTCGTCTTTCATTGCTTTGCTCCTTATTGGTTTTGTGAAGCAAAGCCTGGCGGACTTGTTTATTCTTGCTCCGTGCGGCCGTCCGCTTCAGGCTTCGCAGGGAGCTGTTGCAATACAGAGCATAAAAGCTTTCTCCTATTCAGGTACTCTCAAGCATATTTCAAAGTATGCTTCCTGGTCTATAGATCATCTCATAGAATGCTATTTCAAGTGTAAAACGGCGAACTCCTTCCTATGTCATACCGAGATGCCTGTATTTACTGGTTGAAGGTTATCCCAGGCAGTCTGATGGCTTCTGCAGGGTCTTCTGTATTGAGAATCAGAGGTTTACCACTGTAAAGTGCTTTCATTTCTGTAACGTTTAAAGAAAAGTCCAGAGCTGCATTCTCCCTTATTCTTTCCTTTAGCTATGGCGATCGCTTCTTCATCTATCTGTATCCGGAATTCTGTATTCAATCGAGAGTTTTACCTCTGTGATTAACGGAGCGCCATAGTCTCCCATATTCCAGCTGAGAACTTTGATTTATCTTCTTTGCTTCCGCTGAGAGATCCTGCCTTTCAGCTTTCGCAAGAAGCTGCTTGTCTATGATATTCAGGGATATCATATTCCCGAGGCTGAGGCCTTTGTTAGTATAATGCGGGATTGCAGGACTTATCAGCATCCTGTCGTGCCCTGTGATTCCTGAATGGGCAATAAGCATCCAGTTAGGCTTATTCTCGACGAACGCACCTACGGCAACAATTGGCATAGGGTAGAGTGCTACCATCTTTCCTATATTCTTCATCCTTTTTCTCCACTTCATAGAGAGTAAGTAGAGGAAACAAGAATGTCTAATACTTATTTTTTATTTTAAAAAATGCCTAATATGTATTCTTTAAAAAGTCTATAAAGCTCTTCGTGACAGTTGAGAATAGCTGATTCTTCTTCCAGCACACTGCGCTCCCTGTCATAAGCGGAGGAATCATGGGAATGAATCTGAGGCCTTCATGATCTGCGAAAAGGTTGAAGCATATTCCGATTCCGAGTCCTTCATGGACCATAACCGCAACATTCCGTCCAAGATTGTAGTATGCGGCAATTTCAAGCTCCTGAAATGATTTTCCGAGCCATCCTTCGAGTGTATAACGCACTTCAGAGCGTATAGGGAGTATCAGATTCCGGCAGTTTACATCTTCCGGATAGACAAACTCCTTCTGGGCAAGCGGGTCATCTTCTCTTACAAGTGCTCCCCATCTTTCCTTGCAAGTCAGATGCAGAGTTTCGAATCTCGAGGTATCTACAGGTTCCGTAACGAGTCCGAGTTCGAAGACTCCTTTCTCTATATTCTCTTTTATTCCGTCTGCATTCGTTGTATATACCCTGTAGCTGACACCGCTGTGAAGTCTCCTGAATTCTGCCATCTTCTCAGCAAAGCTGTTCATGCTGTGCGTTTCCGTGCAGCCAATCGTTATCTCTCCCACGATATCCTTATTTTTGTTGCTGATAGATTCTGCGGTATTCTCAGCAAGAGTGAGTATCTCTTCAGCCCTGCGCTTGAGAAATAATCCATCCTCTGTGAGCTTGATACAGTATTTGCTTCGCTTGAAAAGCTTTGTGCCGAGTTCATCTTCAAGCTGCATGATCTGGCGTGAAAGCGTTGGCTGTGTCACATGCAGTATGTTTGCGGCTCTGGTTATGTTCTCCTCTTCTGCTATTGTCAGGAAATATCTTAGTACTCTTAGCTCCATGAATAGGATTTTAACATGAATATAAATTACTAAAAAACATTTTTAATTATTAAAAATAAGTATTAGACATAGGAATCTGAGGACATTAAAATGTGCTTAGATATTGAATCAATGGAGCAGGATATGGTGAAGCAGACAGCAGGACGTGATGCTCTTACAGGTTTTGCAGATGAATTTGCACATCTTAATGACGATATTCTTTTCGGAGAAGTATGGTCCAGAGAGGATAAGCTCTCTCTTAAGATGAGATCTATTCTCACGATAACGGTTCTTGTATCTAAGGGACTTGTCGATTCTTCATTCCAGTATCATATGCAGACAGCGAAGAAGAATGGTGTGACAAAAGCCGAGATGGGAGAGATTCTCACTCATATCGCATTTTATGCGGGATGGCCCAATGCATGGGCGGCTTTCCGTATTGCGCTTGAAGTCTATAAGGACGACGAAGGAAGGGATGGTGGAATATTTGGTATCGGAGAGCCAAATACGGCATTTGCACAGTATTTTATCGGCAATTCATATCTTAAACCGCTTACAGATCCCTCAAAGACTGTATTCATGGCTAATGTTACATTCGAACCGGGATGCCGCAATAACTGGCATATACACCATGCAGATAAAGGTGGTGGACAGATACTTCTCTGTACTTCAGGTCGTGGTTGGTATCAGGAGTGGGAAAAGGAAGCTGTCGAGCTCAAGCCCGGTGATGTCGTGACGATACCAAGAGAGGTGAAGCACTGGCATGGAGCGGCTAAGGACAGCTGATTCTCTCATATAGCAGTAGAGGTTCCCGGTGAGAATACGAAGAACGAATGGTGTGAACCTGTTTCTGATGATGTTTATGGAGCTCTTCGTTGAGGAGGAGACTTCTCATTGAATTCTTATTAGTGGCTATTGCGTTATCTGGTGTAGCATGCGATTCGCCAGATAGCGGCAACGGAGGAAATAATTCGAGGGCAAGGACAGTGAATATAACTGTGAACGGAAGAATGCTCACTGCAGTAATGGAGGATAATTCTTCTGCCAGTACACTGCTTGAGCAGCTTGTGAATGGTCCTGTCACAGTTGAGATGGAGGATTATGCATCAATGGAGAAGGTCGGAAGCCTTGGATTCTCTGTTCTCAAGATTCTCAGCAGTCTGGAGATATGTAAGCCTGGCATTTTCCTTCTCAAGGGATTTCAGCCTGCTGTCCATTATGAGATTGGTGCCAAGGTCCATGGAAAGTCCGAGCGAGAGAGTTCCTTCGGGTGTTCCTGTACTCTTGTCAATGATGCTCATTTCGTCAAGTACAAGGCTTCCATCGAGTGAGATTTCCGGTATGTATGAGCTTGGGAGTTATGTTATTTCTTAGAGTACTCAAGCCAAAGCCAAAAACTACATGATGTAAATTTGTTTTGGAAGCTTTGCTTAGTCAATTTAGTAGTCTAGTAATCTTAGAGATGTTGCAAGCCTCTTGTGTTAAGTTGAATTGTTAGCTATATGAATCGCGTGAATTATATTGATACAGCTATTGATTTTCTAAACGGTACGGAAGCTGGAAAGGCTGCAGAAGCTATTCGGGATTTTTATGCCTCTATCCAGCCAGAGCTTGATTGCTTCATGGAAGATGTTGGTGTTGCTTGCCCCTCTGCATGTGGTGAGTGCTGTGCTCATTTTATCCCAGATGTGACGTCTTCTGAAGCTTTGCTGATTGCTATCACTATTCTTTTCGGAGAACATAAATCTCAGCTGCAATATAGATTGAAAGCAGTTAACCCGACACGTATTTCGTGTCCGTTTTATGATGCTGGAAATAATCATCATTGCATGATCTACAAAGAAAGGCCTTTGGTTTGCCGTTTATTCAATTCATGTTTGTCGTCAGGCAAGAATGGTGAAGCAGAGTTCAGAAATTGCCGCTTTAATAAAGATGCCCAGCCTGTATCCATCGATAAAATAGCAACATTCAGATCATACAAGCCTATGTCTGATTATGGTGTGATGCTGGAGAATCTTGAAGGAAACAGCGTTGAGACAGAATTATTGCCGCAGGCTATCGAGGAGGCCATCAATAAAATAGGCAATATTCTTTCCTGCCGTTTTGCAGATTCTTCTTCTGTCAATCTTGCTGAATAGGAAGTTTTGTTACATCGATCCAGCTTGTGTATTCAGAGGTTGTTTCCAGTTCCTTTATTGTCAGCTTGATAGCACTATTGGGAGTGCCTGCCGCTGGGTATACGTAATCGAAGCGCTTCAAAGATTCATCAAGATAGACGCGGACACCAGCATTGACACCGAATGGGCACACGCCTCCAACAGGATGTCCTGTAAGAGATTCTACTTCTTCTGGCCCAATCATTTTGGCTTTTTCCTGAAAAGTATCCTTGAACTTTCTGTTGTCTATTTTCCTGTCTCCTGCTGCAACGATAACGATGGGGCCTGAAGAAAGGATGAAGGACATTGTTTTTGCAATTCTTCCTTCTTCCGTGTTCAGATCAGCAGCTGCTTCCCTGACTGTTGCACTTGATTGCTCAAACAGGATGATATCCTGATCTTTCCCATATTTTGCCAGATGTTCTCTTGCTTTTTCCAATGACATGGCTGGATTCTACCTCTATGACCCAAAATATTCCAGATTACGACTTGGCTGTGTCAAAATGACTCAAATGATGTGTCTTGAAATTATGTAAGGTCAATTATGTCCGAATCAATGAGTTGAAGCTTTCCCTGTGTTTTAGATTAATTTGTTTTAATATAATGAGTTATAAAAGTTGGCACGCTGTATGCATATTCATTGGTGTTCCGGAAGGGACATAAAAATAGAAATTAATAGGAGGCCTTAAGATGGCAAACGATGTAACTAGATACAATGACAGAAGTGGAAGAAGGGATCTTTCCCTGTTTGATGATTTCTTTGATTCTATGCTTGGAGCATGGGACAACTATTCACAGAGAATTCCAGCTGTAGATGTAGAGGAAAGTGCAGACAAGTACATCATCAAGGCTGAGATGCCAGGCTGGAGTGAGAAGGATGTAAAGATTACTGTTGATAAACATGTTCTTCATATCTCTGGAGAGGTGAATGAGAATGAGAAAGAGGAAGATGGCAAGAAGTACCTGATCCGTGAAAGAAGACATACTGCATTTGAAAGATCTTTCAGCTTGCCTGATGGACTTGATGAGAATGCAATTAGTGCAGACTTCCAGAATGGAATTCTTACTATAACACTTCCGAAGACACCGGAAGAGCAGCCAAAGAGAATTGAAGTCAAGATTGGAAAGTAATCACGACAGGGGACGGTAAATACTGTCCCCGGAACCCAAGGAGAGAAGAGATGAGATACGTTATTACAAGAACTGCAACGCCAAGACTGGCTGATTTCGATACATTCTTCACTGATTTCTTCGGTGATACAGCAACAAGGAAGATTCCACCTGTGGATATCTATGAGACAGATAGCAGTTATGTTATTGAGGCTGAGATAGCTGGATACAGTGAGAATGATGTCCATGTTCAGATAAAGGATCATGTACTTACGATTTCTTCGGAGGAGACATGGAAAGAGAGAAGAGCAAGGGAGCGCGCTGAGAAGAATATGGTAATCTCGGAAATCAATCTTCCTGAGTTCTCACGTTCGTTTAAAATGCCTGAAGATGCTGATTCCGATCGCGCTGAAGCTGAAAGCCATAACGGTATACTGGTTGTCACGATTCCACGCATACGCAAGGCAGCACCAGGCAAGATTGAAATCAAGATTGGCAAGTAAAAAATCGCGGGGGAGCTGCTTATGGCTCCCTCTTTTTTGTTTCAGATTCCATGTTATTACTAATTCTGTAAGAGCTGCTTATTCTAATAGAGAGCTCATTGCTAATTGATTATAGACAATCTCAAGAAGTTCTGATGCATAGCCTCAAAAGTTGATGTTCATCCTCAAAGTTCTCTTTGCTGGGCTTTTGCCTTGAGCGCTTTGCCCGCTTTCCGCTATACTCTCGACGAGAGGTAGCTATGTATAGGATTATCAGGAAAGAGCAGCTTTCTCCGGAAGTCTTCCGCATGGAGATAGAGGCTCCTATGATTGCCCGCGAAAGAAAAGCTGGTCAGTTTGTGATTGTCCAGAAAGGTGGCGATTTCAATGAGCGTATTCCGCTCACAATTGCTGATGCAGATGCGGAAAAGGGTACGATATCTATTGTTTTCCAGCGTGTTGGAGCTTCAACTTTCCTCTTAGCTGAGCTCAATGAAGGTGATGCTATTGAGAATGTGCTTGGTCCACTGGGAACTCCGACGCATATCGAGAATTATGGACGTGTAGTCTGTGTCGGCGGTGGAATTGGTGTTGCACCGCTTTTTCCTATTGCTCAGGCCATGAAAGTCGCTGGCAATGATGTAAGTGTGATTATCGGTGCGCGAAACAAGGATTTGATCATCGAAGAAGATAAGATGAGAGAGATAGATCCTGATCTGACAATTGTCACTGATGATGGCTCATATGGAGAGAAAGGCGTTGTCACTGTCCCTCTTGAGAGGATGCTCAAAGAAGGGAATGTTGATCATGTTGTCGCTATCGGGCCTGCCATCATGATGAAATTCTGTACAAAGACTGCAGCTGATTATGACATTCCTATCACTGTTTCTCTCAATTCAATCATGATTGATGGTACCGGTATGTGCGGTGGATGCCGTGTAGATATCGGGGGAGAGATGAAATTCGTCTGTGTTGATGGTCCAGAATTCGATGGACACGCTGTAAACTGGGATAATCTGATGATGAGGCAGCGTACATACAAAGCGCAGGAGAAAGAGGATAATGACAGTTGCCGTGGTGGCATCTGCTCTAAGTTGGGGTTTGTGAAATGAAAACACCTGAGATGATTGAAAAAGAAGCTGAAGATATTCTGAAAACGCTTCCGGAGACGCCTACAGCAAAAGAAAGGGCAGCTATTCCCCATATTGATATGCCTGTGCAGGATCCTCACGAGAGAATCCATAACATGAATGAAGTTGCACTTGGCTATACTGAGAATGAAGCTATTGTTGAAGCTTCACGCTGTCTTCAGTGTCGCAATAAGCCTTGTGTGGCAGGGTGTCCTGTTGGTATCGATATCCCTGCATTCATCCATAAAATCACTGAAAAGGATTATAGTGGTGCGCTTTCTGTAATACAGGAGTCAAGTTTGCTGCCATCCATTTGTGGCCGTGTCTGTCCGCAGGAGAATCAGTGCCAGAAGTTCTGTACTGTTGGCAAGATGCTGAAGGATGTGGATAAAGCTGTTGGCATTGGACGTCTGGAGAGATTTGTTGCGGACCATGAAGCTGATCATGTGACTATTCCTGCGATTGCACCCGCAACAGGAAAGCGTGTTGCTGTTGTCGGTTCAGGTCCAGCCAGCATCGCTTGTGCAGCTGACGTACGTAGAGCAGGGCATGCTGTGACTGTTTTCGAGGCTCTCCATAAGATGGGCGGTGTCCTCAGCTATGGCATTCCTGAATTCAGGCTTCCGAAACGGCTTGTAGATAAGGAAATCGATAAGCTTGCGGCTATGGGAATTGATTTTGAACGCAATGTGCTTGTAGGCCGTACAAGGACTATCCAGGAGTTGATGGATGAGGATGGCTATGACGCAGTCTTTGTCGGTACGGGTGCGGGACTTCCGAAGTTCATGGGTATCCCAGGCGAGGACCTTGTCTCAGTATTCTCTGCCAATGAGTATCTTACGCGTTCCAATTTGATGAAAGCATATGATGCAGATCATTCATTCACTCCTTATTTCCATTCTCGCCGTGTAGCTGTCTTCGGTGGTGGCAACGTTGCAATGGATGCTGCCCGTACAGCGTTGAGGCTTGGTGCGGAAACTGTTGATATCATCTACAGAAGGTCACGTGAGGAGATGCCTGCAAGAAAAGAGGAGATCGAGCATGCAGTTGAAGAAGGGTGTAACCTCCGTCTTTTGCAGCAGCCTGTAGAGATCCTCGGTGATGAGAATGGCCTTGTAAAAGGTGTTGTGATCAGAAAATGTGAGCTTGGAGAGCCGGATGCTTCTGGCCGTCGTTCTCCTGTTGAGATTCCAGATTCCGATTTCACTGTTGATTATGATACAGTCATAGTATCTATTGGCAATGCTTCCAATCCTCTGATCAAGAAAACAACGCCTGGCATCGAGACGAACAGGAGAGGCAATTTCATTGTAAACGAAGAGACTTGCGAGACTTCTATCAAAGGAGTCTATGCCGGTGGTGATATCGTGCTTGGCGCTGCTACTGTAATTCTGGCTATGGGCCAGGGACGGAAAGCTGCAGCTGCTATCAATGAGTATCTCAAGGAGAAGCATGACTGATAGCCTGAAAAGAGTTCTTTGCGTTGTTGAGTCTACAGATAAATTTGATGCAATAGACGAAACCATCGCAAAGTGCTCGATATTCTCGGAACTCCCAGATAAAGAGCGGTTCATCAAGGCTGTCCATAGAAGAGAGAGACAGCAGTCTACTGGAATAGGCCATGGTGTTGCGATAGCGCATGGCCGCTTGCCTCATTTGGATCAACCTGTAATTGCTCTTGGTTATTCCAAAGAGGGAATCATCTTCGATGACAAATATCCCGATCCTGTCTCTCTGATTTTTGTCATTGCTTCTTCTCAGAACAGGGATGCAGAGTACCTGAAAGCTGTCTCTTCGCTGCTTACATGGGTCCACGATCCGGATTTCCGTCGTTCATTGCTTTCTGCCGATAAATCTGATGAGCGTGTTTCTGCCTTTCTCTCTATGCTTGAGATGCAGGATTTCCATCCGCAATACTGATTATCCTATCAAGTTCCTCATCCCATCCTTCTGGTTTGAATTCCGGGCATTCCGATATAGAGAACGCTATGCCCCAGGTTATCAGACGGGAACGGTTTTCATGGATGTATTTATCATAGTAGCCACCACCACGCCCCAAGCGATAAAGTCCGTTGAAACCTAGCATTGGAACTAACATCAGTGCGCTTCCATATTCAGATTTTATATGTTTCGGTTCTAGAAAACCCATTGATGATAGCTTCATATCTTCAGCTCTTGCAAATTCCATCTTGTTATTCTCGATATAGGGTAGCAGTACTCTTTTGTCCGAAAGCAGTGGTGTGATATCCACTTCAGATGGCAATGGGGAGAATGCTAGTATTGTCTCCGCATTCTGCCATTGGGAAGAGGAACGTATTAGGCTGACAATCATCTCCGATTCTTCTTTCTTTCCGTTGAATACTTTTATTTTTCTTTTTAGTTCTTCTCTCAGCTCATTCCTGCTCATCGAGAAAAGTATAGCAGAAAAAGCCTATAGACGCTCTTAATGAGAATGATTATCATTACAGCACTCCAATTTTCAGAGAGGAAATAATGGAAATAACCAAAAGAGATGGCAGAAGTGAAGCATTTGACATCTCAAAAATTGAGAATGCAATCAGAAAGGCACTGGCAAGTACATCGTCCTCTTTTCCTGAGACATTGCCTCAGACACTGGCGCAGAGCGTGGCTGCAACGCTTGGTCCTGATAGGAAATGGGGTGTTGAGGATATACAGGATATTGTCGAGAAGACATTGATGGCCTCTGGTGAATTCGATGCTGCCAGAAACTATATTCTCTTCCGAAACCGAAGGGCAGAGCTGAGAAATGAAAGAGGCCGCATACTTGCTCATTACTCCGATCCTGCGATTGAGTCTGTGCTGGAAGAGATTCAGAATGATTATCCGGAGAGCATGTACTCTCTCTCGATTCTTGCTGATAAATATATCTCATTTTCCCGTTCAGGCATGGGCGAGGATGAAGAGGCACAGGCACTTGTCAGGGCAGCTGTTGAGCTCACATCCGCTGAAGCGCCTAAATGGCAGTTCATAGCAGCTCGCTTCCTGTTGTTTTCATTCCAGTCTAAGCTTTCTCTTGCACTGCGAAATAGAGGCATAAGATCATTTTCGGAAAAAGTGAAGTATCTGACAGATGAGGGGCTTTATGGTCCATATATCCTCAAAGCTTATAACAGCGCTGAACTGGATGAGGCAGCCTCTTTCATTGTCAATGAGAGGAATAAACTCTTCACTTATTCAGGTCTTGATCTGCTTCTCCGGCGTTATGTGATACATTCGCACTCTCATGAAGCACTCGAGACTCCACAGGAGATGTTTCTGGGAATCGCTCTTCATCTGGCTATTCCAGAGAAGAAGGATCGCATGAAGTGGGTAAGAGCATTCTATGACATGCTTTCACGCATGGAAGTGACAATGGCGACTCCGACGCTTGCCAATGCACGTAAACCAATCAATCAGCTCTCTTCATGCTTTATCGATACAGTTCCTGATTCTCTTGCTGGAATCTACCGATCTCTCGATAACTTCGCTAAAGTCTCAAAATTTGGTGGAGGCATGGGCTTGTATTTCGGCAAAGTCAGGGCAAATGGTTCTGCTATCAGAGGCTTTGAAGGTGCAGCTGGTGGTGTGATCCGCTGGATTCGGCTTGTCAACGACACAGCTGTGGCAGTTGATCAGCTTGGTGTGAGAGCAGGAGCTGTGGCTGTCTATCTCGATGTCTGGCACCGCGATTTGCCTGAATTCCTGAATCTCCGGACCAATAACGGCGATGACAGGATGAAAGCACATGATGTTTTTCCAGCAGTTTCTTATCCTGATTATTTCTGGCAGCTTTGTTCTGAGAGCCTCGATTCAGTCTGGTATATGATGTGTCCTCATGAGATTTGGACTGTGAAGGGTTACCACCTCGAGGATTATTACGGAGAGGAATGGACCAAGCGTTACCTTGAATGTGTGAATGACAGCCGCATCCATAAACGTTCGATGGTTATCAGGGACTTGGTTCGTCTGATCATCAAGAGCGCCGTTGAGACTGGTACACCTTTTGTATTCAACCGTGACGAAGTCAACAGGATGAATCCAAATAAGCATAAAGGCATGATTTATTCTTCCAACCTCTGTACTGAGATAGCTCAGAATATGTCAGAAATAGAGGAAGTCTCCATACGAAAAGATGGCGATGTTGTTGTGACAACAACCAAGCCCGGAGATTTTGTAGTATGCAATCTTGCATCTCTCTCCCTTGGCAACTTTGATGTCAATGACAGCTCAAAGCTCAGGGAAGTCATAAGAACTGTTGTAAGAGCATTGGATAACGTCATAACGCTGAACTTCTATCCAGTTCCATATGCAGAGATTACAAACAGCCATTACCGCTCGATAGGGCTTGGTGTTTCTGGTTATCATCATATGCTGGCAAAGAACGGTATAAAGTGGGAGAGCGAAGAGCATCTTGCAGCTGTCGATAAGCTTTTCGAAAGTATCAATTACTATGCTATTGAAGCTTCTTCTGATTTATCTGCGGAAAAAGGTTCTTACGCTTATTTCCATGGCAGCGAATGGGAAAGCGGAAAGTACTTTGAGCGAAGGGGATATGATAGTGGCAATTGGCTTTCCCTGAAACAGAAAGTGCACGAAAAAGGCATGCGCAATGCGTACCTTTTAGCTATTGCCCCTACGTCTTCCACATCCATCATCAGTGGAACGAGCGCTGGTGTCGATCCAGTCATGAAGCGTTTCTTCTATGAAGAGAAGAAGGGCAGTATGCTACCTCGTACAGCCCCAGAGCTTTCCGGAAAGACTTGGTGGTTCTATAAAGGTGCACATGAGATTGATCAGAGCTGGTCTGTCAGGGCTGCTGGTGTTCGTCAGCGCCATATCGATCAGGCTCAGAGCGTTAATCTCTATATAACAAATGACTATACGATGCGGGAGGTTCTGGATCTTCTGCTGCTTGCATGGAAGAACCATGTGAAGACACTTTACTACACGCGTTCCAAGAGCTTAGAGGTCGAGGAGTGCGAAAGTTGCTCAAGCTGAGGTGATTATGATGGAAATGCAAAGAAAACCGCTTTTCAATCCCAATGGGGATATCGAGGTGGAGAAGAGAAGGATGGTTGGTGGCAATACTACCAATCTGAATGATTTCAACAATATGAAGTATAGCTGGGTATCTGAGTGGTACAGGCAGGCAATGAACAATTTCTGGGTACCTGAGGAGATCAATTTATCCCAGGACTTGAAAGATTATCATCATCTTCTGCCTTCCGAGAGGAAAGCATATGACAAGATTCTTTCTTTCCTTGTCTTCCTTGATAGCCTGCAGACAGCTAACTTGCCAAATGTCGCAGATTACATAACTGCTAATGAAGTCTGTCTCTGTCTCCATATTCAGACATTCCAGGAGTGTCTTCATAGCCAGGCATATTCATACATGCTTGATACTATCTGTTCGCCTGACGAGCGTAATAGCATACTTTTCCAATGGAGGGATGACGAGCATTTGCTGAAGAGAAACACCTTTATCGGGGATTGCTATAATGATTTTGTAGAGCACAGGGATCTTGAGCATCTGATGAAAGTGCTTGTAGCGAATTACATCCTCGAAGGCATCTATTTCTATTCTGGCTTTATGTTTTTCTACAATCTTTCCAGAAATGGCAAGATGCCTGGTTCAGCGCAGGAGATTAGGTATATCAACAGAGATGAGAACACGCATCTCTGGCTCTTTCGGAACATCATACAGGAGATGAAGAGAGAGGAACCAGAGCTCTTTTCCCCTGAGCTTGTAGCAGAGTATAGGGAGATGATGAGAGAAGGTGTTAGACAGGAAGCGGAATGGGGAGAGTACGTAATCGGTGATGATATTCCAGGCCTCAACAGGAAGATGGTCTCCGATTATATCCACTACCTTGGCAATCTCAGATGGAAGAGTCTTGGTTTTGAAGAGCTCTATCCAGGCTTTTCTGAGGAACCAGAGGATATGGCATGGGTCTCGCAGTACTCGAATGCGAATATGGTGAAAACAGATTTCTTCGAAGCACGCAGCACTGCCTATGCGAAGTCTACAGCACTGGTAGATGATCTTTGATAGCAAAAGCCGGGTTGCCCCGGCTTTTATTCATGCTTTTTTTGCTTCTTCGAATTCTCTCAGTATTTTCTCATCAGGCGTTCCAGAGATTAGCGAGACGACGATTATGAAGATGGAGGAGACGATGAAAGCTGGCAGCAGTTCATAGATACCCCAGATTCCGCCCATTGGCTTGATGAGGAAGTTCCATATGAAGACCATGGCGCCTCCTGAGAGCATACCAGCAATAGCTCCGCTTCTTGTTGTCCGCTTCCAGAATAGAGAGAAGAGCATCAATGGGCCGAATGTAGCACCGAAGCCTGCCCATGCAAAGCTTACTATAGTGAAGATTACGCTATCTTCATCCATGGCAATCACAGCCCCAAGGAATGCGATAATCAAGAGAGCAGCACGTCCTATATGCATGACTTCTTTATCAGAGGCTTTTTTTCTGAAGACTCTCTGCCAGAGATTTTTCGAGAATGCAGAGGCTGCAATAAGAAGGTATGAGTCAGAGGATGAGATTGTCGCTGCAAGAATACCAGCGCTTACAAGTCCCGCGAAGAGAGGATGCAGTAATATCGAAGCCAGATATGAGAAGATATTCTCAGCTTCTGAGTTTGTCAGGAACTGCGCAGGTGCCAGAGCTCTTCCGATGAATCCGATTGTGATTGCAGAGAAGAGGGAGATGACTACCCATACAGTAGCAATTCGGCGGCTCTTTGTTAGCTCATCCTTGTGTCTGATAGCCATGAAGCGTAGCAGAACCTGTGGCATTCCGAAGTAACCGAGTCCCCATGCTAGCATGGAAAGGGCAGAGATGATGCTATATGGAGCAGCCTCACCGAAAAGAGGCATGCCATTCTGTACAACCTGCTCTCCTGCTTCGTTCAGTACAGGGGAAGCAAGATTGAAGAATTCAAGATAGCCTGGAATAGCTTTCAGATTAGCAAAAACTTCACCGATTCCGCCTGCTGCGATTGTACCGAGTGTCAGTATTATAACTAGCGCAAGCACCATCACGACAGCTTGCATGAAGTCGCTGGCACTTTCTGCAAGGAATCCTCCGAGGAATGTATAAACTACAACAAATACTGCACCTACAATCATCATTATGTGGTAATCAACACCAAAAAGGGATGAGAAGAGTTTACCACATGTCACGAAGCAGCTTGAGGCATATACACAGAAGAAAATGAGGATGAAGAGCGATGAGATGACCATCAGTACTTTCTTCTTCTCATGGAAGCGGTTGCTGAAGAAATCGGGAAGTGTGATTGCGTTTCCAGCGATTTCAGAGTAGTGCCTCAATCTTCTGGCGACTATCAGCCAGTTTACATATGTTCCTATAGCAAGACCTGCTGCAGTCCAGAAAGCATCAGCCAAGCCTGTCCAATATGCAAGTCCTGGAAGTCCCATAAGCAACCATCCGCTCATATCAGAAGCTTCAGCGCTGAATGCTGCAACCCACGGTCCAAGGGATCTTCCACCGAGATAGTAATTTTCCGAGTTTTCATTTGCTCTCTTCGCAAAATACACGCCAATGCCAATAACAACGGCAATGTAGAGTATCATGGTGATGAGAGTCTGAATCTGGCTTGATTCCATCAAATCCTCCAAATCAGTTTTGATTACGATAATAGCTGAAACTGAAAAGAGATGATAGCCTTATCATTACCGTAACAAACAAATTGCCATTTGTGTTTTTGCATGGAGTATTTAACAAATCAGGGGAAAAACTGACAAAGAATTAACATTGTTCTAACTGGAAGACGCAAGATGCCTGTGATTTCTTTTTGCTAAGTTGCAAGAGGTAATTTTCCGTAATGGAGGACTGAAATGAAAAAATTAACAGTAGTTCTTGCGTCTCTACTCCTCGTTCTTTCTGCTGTTTCTGCAGCTGGCAGTTCAGATACAGAAAGCACAATCAGATCATATACAGAGGACGCATCTCCAAAGTATGTGTTTATGTTCATCGGAGACGGAATGAGCTCTCCTCAGACCAACTCTGCACAGGTTTACAATGGCAGAAATGAGTCAGGTCTTGTGGAACTTGATAAACTTACATTCACACAGTTCCCGATTGTTGGTCTTCAGTATACACAGGATTCAACATCGTTCTGCCCAGATTCAGCTTCTACAGCTACATCCCTTTCCTCTGGCTACAAGACACACAGCGGAGTCATTGGCATGGGTGTTGATAGAGTCACTCCGGGTACAACAATTGCAGAGATGCTCCATGACAAGGGCTGGAAGATTGGTATTGTCTCTACAGTAACTATCAACCATGCAACTCCTGCTGCATTCTATGCTCATATTGCTTCCAGAAATGACTATTATGATATCGGATTGCAGATGGCGGAATCTGGATTCGAGTATTTTGCAGGTGGTTCTGTGAACAAAGCTGATGACGGAGAGAAGTCCATCTATGAAGTACTTGCAGACAATGGGTATATGGTAACAAACGATAAGGATACAATCCTCAGCCTCAACAGCAACAGCGGCAAGGTTTATGCTTACAGCCCAGTGCTTCAGGATGATGGTGCTATGCCTTATGCAATCGATGCTCCAGCAGACTCACTCCGCTTGAAGGATTTCGTCAAGAAAGGAATCGATGTTCTCTATAATGAAACAGGTTTCTTCATGATGGTTGAAGGTGGAAAGATTGACTGGGCAGGCCACGCAAACGATGCAGTTGCCAACATGAGCGATACAATTGCACTTGATGAGGCTGTTGAGGTTGCTCTCGAGTTTGCAAAGGATCACCCAGATGAGACACTCATCCTCGTAACAGGCGACCATGAGACTGGTGGTATGACTATCGGCTATGCAGCTACTGGCTATAACACAGCTTTCGATATCCTTCGCGCACAGAAGTGTTCTTACATCCAGTTCGACTCTTATGTAGAAGAAGCAAAAGCTGATGGTTCCTTTACATTCGATGACATGATGGCAATGGTTGAGGAATACTTCGGCCTTGTTGCTCCTGGTCAGAGTGCAGAGAATGAAGCACTTGTAATGAATGATTACGAGTATGCAAAACTCCAGAAAGCTTATGAAGATGATCAGACAGGCAATACAGATGGCTATGAGGAATCACTGCTCTATGGCGGATATAGCCCAATCAGCGTAACACTTACACATATCATCAACAACAAGGCTGGTATTGGCTGGACAAGCTATGCACATACAGGACTTCCAGTACCTGTCTATGCATACGGTGAAGGGGCAGAGCTCTTCTCTGGTGCTTATGACAACACTGAAGTGGCTCTTCGTCTTATGGATCTTACCAACGCTAGGTAAGGAGAATATATATAGAGAGGGGAGACTTCGGTCTCCCCGTTTTTGCTTCAATGACAGTTTCAGATAAAAAGAAAAACATAGCATTCATCATTGCATTTGCGCTCGCATCTCTTGTTCTCATCTTGATTCCTACGGGTTTTGAAAGAAGCATCTATGTAAATGCTTCTGGCGCAAAAGCTGAAGTACTTTCCACAGATGACAGCACTATTATTCAGACGGGACTTTTCCGCACAGGTGACCAGAGATGTTTTGTGCGCATCTTGAATGGAGAACATAAAGGACTTGAGATGGAGGGCATAAACCTTCTCTCTGGCAGTCTCAAGGATGATAAAGTCTTCGTTCCTGGGGATATTGCATGGGTTCTTATTGAACGTGATAGTGAAGACAATCCCATCTTCATAAACATGATTGATTATTACAGACAGGGAAAAGAAGTCCTTCTTGTTGCGGTTTTTGTTCTTGTTCTTGTCGCATTCAGTGGTTTGCGTGGCATAAGAATGGTGCTTTCCTTTGTCTTTGCCTTCCTTGCTATCTGGAAGCTTTTGATACCGACAGTCCTGAAAGGTACTAATCCTCTTTTGATGTGCACCTCTACGTTGATGCTTCTGACAGTAGTGACACTGCCGATGGTATCAGGGGCTAATAAGAGAAGCCTTGCCGCAATAATAGGTTCAATTGCTGCAATGATGATTACAGTACTTATATCATTATTCATGACATGGTATCTGCGTATTCATGGTTCTGTACTGGAGATGAGCGAGTCTCTGCTTTATAGCGGGTTCATGGATCTTGATCTCACTTCCCTGTTCTCTGGCGTTGTCTGTTTGTCAGCAGGAGGCGCGATCATGGATCTTTCTATAGATGTTTCTGCAGCTATGTGGGAAGTGAAGGAACATGCTCCTGATACATCAAGAAAAGAGCTTTTCCGTTCTGCTATGGAAGTAGGTAAAGCTGGTGTAGGTACACAGATTACAACACTTTTGCTGGCTTATATGGGCAGTTATCTTACTCTGATGATGGTGTATATGGCTCAAGCTACACCCGTGCAGAATATCTTTGCCTCTAAATCTATTGCAGCTGAAATCCTTCAGACATTGGCTGGTTCTTTTGGTATAGTGCTTGTTACACCACTTACCGCTCTTACTGGCATGCTGTTGTTCAAAAGCAAAGCAGTCGAACAATAGCTTTGCAAATGCTCTCTATTTCACGTAGGGAGTACTCCTGCTTTTATGGGGTGCTAACATAAGGATTAACAGAGTAGCAAAACTAAAAAAGGTTTGTCAGATTTTGTGATAAAAAGCTATTGACTTTATCATATATACCGTGTATTTTATCACACGTTGTTACATAAACGACTGCCGCTTTAGCTCAGTTGGTAGAGCAAAGGACTGAAAATCCTTG
>JADIMT010000053.1 GCA_017694595.1 Candidatus Ornithospirochaeta stercoripullorum
AATGTGATGATTGCATCACCTTCAGCTACAACCTGCCCCTCACTGACCATCAGCTCGGAACCTGCTGGTACCTGATACTCTGCCTCAGGACCTGCGACGAATGTACGCATGCTGCTGCCAGCAATATCTGGAATCTGAAGCAGTCTTCCATTCTCTTTTGCTGCCACATCATGGCCATTCTTTCTGTAGAAAGGATAACCCTTTCCAACTGCGTCGCCATTCTGGACGAGAAGCTCATCGAACTCACCTGTGATTTCCTCGAAAATACGGGAAATCGTAATGTGTCCCTTTCTTGGGAAGAGACGCTGTCCCTGGTTGTTGTGAATGATAAGCCCCTTCAAGCCACGGATGACTGTCTGATAGCTGAACGAGAGCTTGTTCTCCTTTGTCGATGTTGAAGCTGTACCGCCAACATGGAATGTACGCATAGTAAGCTGTGTACCAGGCTGACCGATTGACTGAGCAGCGATGATACCAACAGCCTCGCCGATTTCAACAGGGCGGTTTGTTGCGAGGTTCCTGCCGTAACATTTGCGGCAGACACCATGTTCAGCTTCGCATGTGAGAACTGTGCGGAGAAGGACTTTCTCAACACCAGATTCTTCGATTGCTGCAGCTACATCATCAGAAATCTCTTCATTCGCCTTAGCCAGTACAACAGGGCGTCCATCCGCATCTTTGAGGAATGGATGGAGAACATCCTCCACTGGGCAGGAACCAGCAATACGGGAAGCGAGAGTCTCAACAACCGCATCGCCGTCTTTGACTGCGCTGACCCAGATACCATTGATTGTATGGCAATCCTCTTCAGAGACGACAACATCCTGTGCAACATCAACCAGCTTACGAGTAAGATAACCAGCCTTTGCTGTCTTGAGAGCTGTATCAGTAAGACCCTTTCTAGCACCGTTGGAGGAGATGAAGAACTCCATGATGGAAAGACCTTCCTTGAAGTTTGACTTGATAGGAAGCTCAATAATCTTTCCATTAGGCTTAGCCATAAGGCCTCTCATACCACCAAGCTGTCTGATCTGGTTCTTTGAACCTCTAGCGCCCGACTCAACCATGAGATAGAGAGGATTGAAACCATGCTGACTTCTCTTCAGCTCATCCATAAGCTTATCTGTAAGCTCTTCATTTGTCTCAGTCCAAACTTCGATAACACGGTTGTATCTCTCTTCCTGTGTAATCTGTCCATCATGATACTGCTTAAAGACAACTGACTGCTTCTCGTTAGCCTCTTCAATCAGTTCAGCTTTCTCAGCAGGCACGACCATATCGGAAAGACCGATTGTAGCACCGAAGAGAGTTGCATACTTGAAGCCAAGATCCTTAACGGAATCGAGAAGCTGTACAGCAACGGATGGCTTGCTGTTCCTGATGGTCGCTCCTATGACCTTTCTCAGCTGCTTATCACCAAGGCAGTAGTTCTGATAAGGAATACCCTCTGGGATAGCTGCATTGAAGATGATTCTTCCAGGTGTTGTCGCATACCAGCTCTTACCATCTGAAACCTGTGAATTGCCCTTCTCATCGACAATCTCAAGGCCTTTCTTGAAGCGATAGTAAATTTTCTCATTGTATGAGACTGAATATGTATCGATAGCTGCTTCAATCTCAGCGACAGTCTCGAATCTCTTTATCTTCCTATCCGGATCGAGATCTGTTCTCTCCTTTGTCAGATAGAAGATACCGAGAACCATATCCTGTGATGGGTAAGCGATAGGCTTACCGTTAGCAGGATCGAGAAGGTTTGTCGTGCTGAGCATGAGAGTCCAGCATTCCAGCTGTGCTGCATGTGTAAGCGGCACGTGAATAGCCATCTGGTCACCATCGAAGTCAGCATTGAATGCATGACATACAAGAGGATGAAGTTTGAGAGCTTTACCTTCGACAAGAACAGGCTCAAATGCCTGGATACCGAGACGGTGAAGCGTAGGAGCTCTGTTGAGCATAACAGGGTGCTCTTTGACAACTTCATCGAGAACGCCCCATACCTCCGGAGCCTCCTGCTCGACAAGCATCTTTGCCCTCTTGACGTTCTGTGCAATCTCTTTCTGCTCAAGCTTTCTCATGATAAACGGCTTGAAGAGCTCAAGAGCCATCTTTGATGGAACACCGCACTGGTGCATTCTAAGTTCAGGGCCGACAACGATTACGGAACGTCCTGAATAGTCTACACGCTTACCAAGAAGATTCTGTCTGAATCTGCCCTGCTTTCCTTTAAGGACATCAGAAAGAGACTTGAGATCTCTTTTGCTGCTTCCCTTTGTCGGGTTTGGTGTCTTTGAGTTATCGAAGAGAGAATCAACAGCTTCCTGAAGCATCCTTTTCTCGTTGCGGATGATGATATCAGGAGCCTGGATTTTGATAAGCCTGTCAAGACGGTTGTTTCTGTTGATGACTCTCCTATAAAGCTCATTGAGGTCTGTTGTAGCAAAGCGGCCACCATCAAGCTGGACCATTGGTCGCAAATCTGGTGGAATAACTGGTATGACTTTCAGAATCATCCACTCC
The DNA here is from genome assembly GCA_017694595.1 of Candidatus Ornithospirochaeta stercoripullorum. Classification (GTDB taxonomy): domain Bacteria; phylum Spirochaetota; class Spirochaetia; order Sphaerochaetales; family Sphaerochaetaceae; genus Ornithospirochaeta; species Ornithospirochaeta stercoripullorum. Next base: position 2,518 of record JADIMT010000053.1, read on the forward strand.
GGCTTGTTGCCAGAAGAGAGGAACTCCTCACAGTAGCGGATACGTGAGAGAAGCTTGCTGTCAATCTTGTTGTTAGCTTCCTCTTTCTGTGAAAGTTGTTCACGAAGCTCTGCAGATAGGGACTCAAGGTCAAGGTCCTTCAAAAGGTCATAGATAGCCTCAGCACCCATACCTGCCTTGAATGTATCACCATACTTATCGACAGCTGTATAGTACTCATCCTCATCGAGAACCTGATACTTCCTCAAATCTGTATCCTGTCCCGGATCTGTAACAACATATTTCTCATAGGAGAGAATCTCCATCAGCTCAGAACGTTTGATATCCAAGAGATAACTCATGATGGAAGGCGTTGAGCGATAGAACCAGATATGTGCGACAGGTGCAGCAAGCGTAATATGTCCAATACGCTCACGACGAACCTTTGTATCTGTGACTTCAACACCACAGCGGTCGCAGACAACACCTTTGTATCTATTGGACTTGAACTTGCCACACCAGCACTCCCAAGCCTTTGTCGTACCGAAGATTCTCTCACAGAAAAGACCATCCCTCTCCGGGCGAAGTGAACGGTAATTGATAGTCTCAGGCTTCTTAACCTCGCCATAGGACCATGCGAGAATCTGCTCAGGTGAAGCGAGCTTGATCCTGATTGAGCTGGAATCCTGTATTTCCTTCATTCCGTCTTTCCTCCTAGAAAGTACCTTTCTCTTTCTTGGCGATTAATTCCTCGTCGCGCTCTGTAAGCGGAACCTGTTTACCATTCTCATCATATACGGACATATCGAGAGCAAGACCTCTGATTTCCTGGACGAGAACATTGAATGCCTCAGGCATGGAGACTGTTTCTGCAGGCTCACCCTTGACAATCGACTCATAAATCTGGACGCGTCCCTTCATATCATCAGACTTGATAGTCAGGAGCTCCTGAAGTGTATTGGCAGCGCCATAAGCTTCGAATGCCCACACCTCCATCTCTCCGAGTCTCTGACCTCCGAACATAGCCTTGCCTCCAAGAGGCTGCTGTGTAACGAGAGAGTAAGGACCTGTAGAACGTGCATGCATCTTGTCGTCAACAAGGTGATGCAGTTTCAGATAGTAGATGTATCCACAGAAGACAGGGTTCACGAATGGAATACCTGTACGTCCATCGTAGAGCGTCGTCTTGCTGTTCTTAGGCAATCCAGCTTCTTCCATCTCATGCTCAATCTGTTCCATCGTTGCAGACTGGAAGACTGGTGTCTTATACCATTTATCATTCCTGACAGCTGCCCATCCAAGCTGAGTCTCCATCAACTGTCCGATGTTCATACGAGAAGGAACACCGAGTGGATTGAGGCAGACATCGAGAGGAGTTCCATCCGCCATGTATGGCATATCCTCTTCAGGGAGAACTCTGGAAACAACACCCTTGTTACCATGACGTCCAGCCATCTTATCGCCCTGCTTAAGCTTACGCTTAGTGGCAATAAGCACTTTGATTGTCTCATCCACACCTGGCTGAAGCTCATCTTTATCGCTCTTCTTAAGGCGCTGGATATCGATAACAGTACCCTCTGTTCCATGTGGAACTTTCAGTGAGGAATCCCTGACTTCCTTAGCCTTCTCTCCGAAGATTGAGTCGAGAAGCTTGACTTCAGGCGTTGTATCAGCCTCGCTCTTTGGTGTTACTTTACCAACGAGGATGCTACCCGGATGCACATATGTACCGATGCAGACAATACCTTCAGCATCGAGATGCTCAAGAAGCTTCTCGCTTGTGTTTGGAATGTCCCTTGTAAGCTTCTCAGGTCCAAGCTTTGTCTCGCGTACATCAATAGAGAATTCTTTGATATGGATAGAGGTATAGATATCCTCTCTGACAACACGCTCCGAGATGAGAACAGCGTCCTCATAGTTGTAGCCATTCCATGGTACGAAGCCTACAAGGATATTGCGGCCAAGAGCGAGCTCCCCGTTCTGGGTTGCAGGACCATCGGCAAGCACATCGCCAGCCTCGACTTTATCTCCCACATTGATGATAGGCTTCTGATTAAGACATGAATCCTGGTTAGTTCTCTCGAACTTATGGACTTCATACTTATCAATCTCACCTTTGATCTCAGGATTATCTGGACGTACCCTGATCTCCGTAGAAGACACATACTCAACTGTTCCGGCTCTCTTAGCTTTGATGAGAACACCTGAGTCATATGCCGTTCTCTGCTCCATACCAGTTCCGACACGAGGAGCCTCTGGGAATACAAGAGGCACAGCCTGACGCTGCATGTTCGAACCCATGAGCGCACGGTTAGCGTCGTCATGCTCAAGGAATGGGATGAGAGATGTAGCAACAGATACTACCTGGCGCGGTGAAACATCCATCCAGCTGATCTCATCAGGGCTTGCAACACCGTAATCACCATAATGTCTTACAGCAATCTCCTTCTCGAGGAAGTGTCCATCTTTATCGATTTTTGCGTTGCCCTGTGCAATGATGCACTTCTCCTCATCGTTTGCATCAAGATACTGAACCTCATTGGTTACAATACCATTCTCGACTTTTCTGTATGGGGTCTCGATGAAACCATACTCATTGATGCGAGCATAGTTAGCAAGAGAGAGAATAAGACCGATGTTCGAGCCTTCTGGAGTCTCGATAGGACAGATTCTTCCGTAGTGCGTATAGTGTACGTCACGGACTTCGTATATAGCACGTGCGCTGGAACGTGAAAGACCACCCTTTGGACCGAGAGCAGATACACGACGCTTGTGTGTAAGCTCTGCAAGAGGGTTAATCTGATCCATGAACTGAGAAAGCTGTGAAGATCCGAAGAACTCTTTTATCGCACCCACAATCGGCTTGATGGAGATTATTTCCTGCGGCTTGACAGAATCATCAGTGATGTTCATCTTCTCTCGCGCTGTCTTAGCCATGCGATTAAAAGCTTCTGTAAGCGTAATCTCAAGCAGCTCGCCAACTGTTCTTACTCTTCTATTTCCAAGAGCATCGATATCATCTTCCTTGATGACACCATTGCAGAACTGAATGAGGAAGTTGACTGTATTGACTACATCATCTGGAGTCAAGGCTGTAGATGCAAGGTATTTCTCCTCATCGCGTCCATAGAACTTTTTGTTGAGCTTATGGCGGCCGATATCGGAGAGCTCAAAACCACGTCCATTGAGGAAGAACTCCTGGAAATAGCTTATGACACGCTTCGGATCTGGGAATGTCTTCAGGTTCTGAGGCAGAGAGTTCCTGCAAGCTTCGACAATCTGGCCGATATATTCGTTCTGGAAATCCTCAGACTCCTCCTGCCTGTAGCTCGGGCAGAGGATGCGTTCACGACGAAGCGTTTTGAGAATAGCAAGCGATGGAGCATCAAGATCGCGTGCTGTTGTGTCAACAACCTCAACAGTCTCCATACCAGCGCTTCTCAGCTCTTCAAGCTCGATTGCACCAAGCTCAGAACCAGCAGGGAAGCGAAGATTACCATCTACGCGGATATCTTTATATGAAAAGAAAGCTGCATCGTCTGAAAGGCTGTCAGCAATGACAATCTCTTTCGGAGAATAGAAAGCTGATACAATCTTCTCTCTTGTATCGATGCCAAGCACACGGAGGAAGAATGTTACCAAGAATGGCTTCTTGCCGAAGCTTACCTGGATGATGTTGTTAACTTTCTTCCTTTCCGCAGCACTGGTCAGCTCTCCTTTCTTTGTATCTGTCTTCTCGTTCTTTCTTGTCAGAACAAATTCAAGCTTCGTACCAGAATATGGATAGAGTGTACCATAATACAAGGAGGAAGAGTCATTCTTCTTACCTTCCTTGAAGACAACACCTGGGGAGCGGACAATCTGAGATACGATTACACGCTCAGCACCATTGATGATGAAAGTACCACGATCCGTCATCAAAGGGAAATCGCCAAAGAAAATCTCCTTCTCTTTGATTTCTCCGTTCTTAGTCTCGAGAGCAACATTAGCTTTGATAGGAACACCGAATGTTCTGCCCTTCTTCTTGCACTCAGACTCCGAATATTTGATTCCGGCCATATCAACTTTATAGCCGTTATATTCAACTCTCATATCCTCATTCGGGGAAATAATAGGGAATGTTGAACGGAATACGGATTCAAGACCATAGGATGGATTGGGCTCTTCTCCCCTCTCCAGCCTGTCAAGCTGAAGGAACTTGCTGAACGACTCGGTCTGGATTCCAATCAGATTTGGAAGTTCGCATACTTCCGGCAGTTCGGAACCGATGTCGACTCTCTTAATACCTTTGCCTTTGCTGGGAATCATTGTACCTCCATAGCACACTGGATGACATTTTCTGCTAGTCACAGCAGACACCTAAGCCATCGGGGTTACCGATGGCATGTCCCAGGCCATGCGGCCTGGGGAAAAACAACGTAAAAGGCGTGTTATTTGACTTCGATAACACATCCAGCAGCTTCGAGCTTCTCCTTGATGGAAGCAGCCTCTTCCTTGCTGACGCCTTCCTTGATATTGCCGCCGTTCTCGCAGAGGTCCTTTGCCTCCTTGAGTCCGAGACCTGTAACTCCTCTGACTTCCTTGATGCATGCAATCTTCTTTGCAGCGTCAACGCTCTTGAGGACAACTGTGAACTCTGTCTGCTCTTCTTCAGCAGCAGCTTCACCAGCACCTGCAGCAGCAGGACCAGCAACAGCAGCAGCTGCAGCAACGACGCCAAACTTCTCCTCCATCATCTTGATGAGGTCTGCAACGTCCATTACGCTCATCTGAGCGATGGATTCAAGAATTTCTTCCTTTGTAGCCATATTATCTTCTCCTTATAAATTTCACGGTCTAGCAGGTTACTTGAAGACTAGGACCGTATTTCAGTTCTGTGTTTCTTCAGAAGCTGGAGCACCACCCTTCGACTCGACATATGCGAGAAGTGTAGCAGCAAGCTTCTGGACAGGTGCCTTCATCGTACCCATAAGGGAAGCGATGAGCTCGAGCTTTGTAGGAAGCTTCGAAAGTGCCTCAACCTCTTCAGCTGACATGAACTGTCCGTCAAGGAGAGCTCCCTTGACCTGGATATTCACGCCATCCTTGTTTGCATTGAAGAGAACCTTTGCAACAGAGTTTGCTGTGTCACCCTTTACAAGAGCAACAGCTGTAGGTCCCTTCATCTGATCTTCAGCACCAGTTTTATCGAGATCCTTAAGAGCGATCTTTGCATAGCGGTTCTTCACAACACGATATGCAGCATCGTCCTTCTTCAGAGCTTTTCTGATATCAGTAATCTGACTAACTGTCATTCCTCTGTAGTCAGTGAAGATAAATCCATTGTAATCTTTGAATTCATCTCTCAGTACTGCTACAGCATCTTCCTTAGCCGGGGTTACACGTGTCTGATAATTCTCCATGTCATCCCTCCATTACACTGCCGCTGAAGCGTCAGCAACGTCCTTATAGTTCACGCGTACGCCAGGTCCCATTGTCGATGAGAGTGCAACTGAAACGATGAAGTCTCCTTTTGCATCAGCAGGCTTCTTCCTCATAATCTCACCGATTGTAACTTTAGCGTTCTCTGCGACTTTTGCAGGATCCATATCGACCTTGCCAACTGCCATGTGAACAACACCTGTCTTGTCAGAGCGGAACTCAACACGACCTCTGCCAAGCTCCTCGAGAGCTTCCTTGATGTCGTTTGTAACAGTATGTGTCTTTGGGTTAGGCATAAGGCCTCTTCTACCAAGGATAGGTCCAAGCCTACCAACATCTTTCATCATGTCCGGTGTAGCAACAGCGATGTCGAAATCCATCCAGCCACCCTTGATCTTATCGATAAGGTCAGCATCTCCGACATAAGCTGCTCCAGCTGCCTTTGCCTCTTCAGCCTTCTCGCCCTTAGCGAATACGAGGATTCTCTTCTGAGCCATGAACTGATTAGGAAGAACAACTGTATCTCTGACTGACTGGCTCTTCTTAAGTGAAAGAGCAACAGAGAGCTCTACTGTTTCATTGAACTTTGCGAAAGACATGCTCTTTACAAGCTCGGCAGCTTCCTGGAGTGAGTACTCCTTTGACTTGTCGACCTTCTTGGCTGCTTCCTGATATTTCTTTCCTCTCTTCATTACTTTTCCACCTCTACACCCATCGAGCGGGCTGTGCCTGCGATAATTCTCTTTGCAGCGTCAAGATCGTTTGCATTGAGATCCTCAAGCTTTGTCTGGGCGATTTCCGTGAGCTGTGCATCTGTGATCTTTCCGACTTTGACCTTATTAGGCTGACCGGAAGCTGTCTGGATGCCAAGAGCTTTCTTGATAAGAACAGCTGCAGGAGGAGTCTTGAGAACAAAAGTGAAGCTCTTGTCCTGATAGACTGTAATGATAACAGGGAGGATAAGTCCAGGTTCATATCCCTTTGTCTTGTCATTGAACTGCTGGACGAACTGAGGGGCGCTTACTCCATGAGGTCCAAGAGCCGGTCCGATTGGTGGTGCCGGTGTGGCCTTCTGGGCAGGGCACTGCAGCTTGATTACGGCAGTAACCTTCTTCTTTGCCATAGTTTTTCTCCTTACGCGTTGGAGCAATGCTCCGCGCTGGTATTAACGCTCTTCAACGAAGAGCTCCCACCCCGAAAAAACGGGGGAGATAATTATATTGCGATGTCAAAAATCAGGTTCTGATTAAACCAGAACCTTCTCGACTTGCGAGAAATCGACTTCAACAGGCGTTGATCTTCCAAAAATCTGGACAGACAAACGAAGCCTACCCTTCGCAAGGTCGATATCATCGATGGTTCCGTTAAAGGAAGCGAATGGGCCAGAGATAACTTTGACCTCCTCTCCCTTCTCGAAATCCTGTTTTGGTCTGAACACCTTCTCTTCCGGCATTTCACCAGTACGACGCAGAATATCTGTATGCTCACGCTGTGAAAGCGGCTTCGGAGGATTCTTTCCGGTCTTGTCTGCTGTCAGGAAGCCTGTAACACCCTGGATTCTTGCAATCTTGGCCGTCACAGTCCTCCATGTATTCTCAGGCAAGTCGAGCTCGACGAGAATGTAGCCAGGAAGGACTTTCTTAAGCTCAATTTTCTTTTCGCCCTTGTCATTCACAACAGGGACCTGCTCCATTGGAACATTGACACCTGTACAATAAGCAGCGAACTCCGCGTCTGACGTGCGGAGCTTATTGATGATTCTCTCTATTTTCTGCTCATAGCCTGAATATGTATGGACGACGTACCAGCCTCTGGCCATTTCTTCTCCTAGAATATAAGGTCAAGGCAGAGACCGAGGACGGTATCTACAAGACCGAGTACAACAGCGAAGACTATAGTGGAGATGATAACAACCCATGTTGAATGGACAACAACAGCCCTTGAAGGCCATGAAACCTTCTTCATCTCAAGCCAACACTCTTTGAAATATCTAGCGATCTTCTTCATTCTCAATCCTTTTTATCGGAGTGCCAGCAGGCCAGGTAGGATTCGAACCTACAACACCCGGTTTTGGAGACCAGTGCTCTAGCCGTTGGAGCTACTGACCTGCTCGCACCCCGAATTCAAGACAAATCTTATTTAATCTTAGTCTCGCGATGCAGTGTATGCTTGTGCTCGAACGGGCAATACTTCATAAGCTCAAGCTTGTTTGGTGTATTGCGGCGGTTCTTCTGAGTTGTATAGTTCTTCTGCTTGCACTCTGTGCACTGAAGAGCAATCTTCTCTACAGGACCTTTCTTCTTTGAACTAGCCATTTTTTATCTCCATCGGCTTTTTGCCGTAAAATATCGCAACAGCATCACAAAAAGGGACACTTCCCCCTCCATGTTCTGAGCTACCGTCGGTTCATAATAGCGAAATAGGAAAAGCTCGTCAATACCAATTTCAAAGCCAAGCGAAATGGCCATACTCCACAGGGGTTAGCCTGCGGCAGGATTGTCAATTTTTGTCCAGATTGTTGGAAAAATAAAATCAATAATAATTACGTTGAACGAAAAAAGCATCCACTTTTGAAAATAATAGAACTTTTTGTTGTTTGCGTTCTGCACTGGAAATAAAATTTCAGGAGAGGAGGCATAGTATGTCTGGAATAGGACTTATTATCTCGTTTGTTATCGCTATCATCGTCATGATTGTAGCTATAAGCAAGTTCAAGCTTCATCCATTTATTGCTCTGATGGCTATCTCGCTTATACTGGCAATCGTCGTGGGAATCCCTCTCGCGAACATTCCTAACATGATTGGTGCTGGCTTCTCCGGAACATTCAGCAGCATCGGTATCGTCATCATTCTCGGAGCGCTCGTCGGAACAATACTTGAAAAGACAGGAGGAGCGCTGAAACTTGCAGAAATGGTCGTCCGCCTCGTGGGGAAGAAACATCCAGACATCGCTGTAGAACTGATGGGATGGGTTGTATCAATTCCTGTCTTCTGTGATTCAGGCTTCGTTATTCTTGATCCAATCAGAAGAGCACTTCAGAAGAGAACCGGATTCTCGTCAGTCTCCCTTACGCTTGCACTCTCAGCTGGCCTTTACACTTCACATGTATTCATTCCTCCAACACCTGGCCCGATTGCAGCAGCAAGTTCCCTTGGTGTCGGCGAACACCTCTTGCTTGTCATGGGTATCGGCGCACTCGTCTCAATTCCATGTCTCATCGTCGCGCATTTCTATGAAAGCTATATTGGAAAAAGAGTAAAAACAACGGAAGACCAGAATGATGTCAGCCAGGAGGAGTATGAAAAGCTCCTGAAGAGCTTCGGCAAGCTTCCTAACGGCTTTATGGCGTTGGCTCCAATCATCATCCCTATCATCTGCATGGCACTTGGCTCAATATCCTCAATGGCAGGATGGACAGGCGCTGTATCGACACTCTGCACATTCATCGGTACCCCTATCATAGCACTGGCAGTAGGAACTGCATTCGGTGTCATCCTTCTCTTCCAGAGGCATCAGATGAAGGATTTCTACTCCATAGTTGATGAAACGCTCAAGACTGTGGGCCCTATACTTTTCATCACAGCAGCAGGTGGCGTTCTCGGCAAAGTTATCTCGGAAGCGGGCTTTGTCGGATACATGCAAGAACATGCGGCAGTGCTATCGAAGATTGGAATCTTCTTCCCGTTCATCGTCTCTGCAATTCTGAAGACGGCTCAGGGGTCTTCAACAGTCGCCCTCACAACAACAGCTGGAATCATGGGAATGATCACAGATCCAGGCTCGATGATGAGCTTACTTGGACTGACAACTCCGATGGCTGGCACACTCACTGTCATGGCCATCGCAGCTGGCGCTATGACAGTCTCACACGCAAACGACTCCTATTTCTGGGTTGTGACGAAATTCGGTCACATCGAGATGGAAGATGGATACAAAACTCAGTCTGCAATAACTGGAATCATGGGCGTCACAGGCATGATTTTCGTATGGATTCTCTCACTTTTCCTCATCTGAGGACATCAATCGAATCAACTGGCGGGATATTCCTGCCAGTTTTTCTTCAAAGGTTTTTATGAAAAAAGTCGTTTTGATACCAGATTCATTCAAAGGGACGCTCTCCAGCGCCCAAATCATCTCAATCATGAGGGAGCGCATTCTCAAATACCATCCACAATGCCAGATTGTATCAATTCCGGTCGCAGATGGTGGTGAAGGCAGTGTTGACTCTTTCCTATCAGCTCTTGGTGGAGAGAAAATCCACGTCAGGACAAAAGGTCCCTGGAACGAGGAGATTGAGAGTTTTTATGGCATGCTTCCTGATAAAACTGCGGTGATTGAGATGGCGGCAGCTGCGGGATTGCCCCAAGTCGGAGACAGAAAAGATCCATCAAAGACCACGACGTATGGCGTTGGCGAGCTCATTCTCAAAGCAGCTTGCGATGGAGCTAAGAGACTTGTCATCGGACTCGGTGGTAGCGCAACGAACGACGCAGGCTGTGGTGCTGCCGCTGCATGCGGTGTTACATTTCTGGACGGAGATGGCAAGAGCTTCATCCCTGTTGGAGAGACACTGGACAGAATCCACCACATCGATGTAACCACGATGGATGAGAGAGTGAAAGCTCTCCCTATCACAGCTATGTGCGATATAGACAATCCATTCTATGGGCCCAATGGCGCTGCCGCCATCTATGGTCCACAGAAGGGTGCAGACAGCGCTATGGTCGAAATGCTCGACAAGAAGATGATTCATCTCTCATCAGTCATAGAGAAGGAGCGTGGAATCAAGCTTCAGGATATCCCAGGAAGCGGCGCAGCTGGCGGAATGGGTGGTGGCATGAAAGCATTCTTCTCTGCAAAAATGCAAATGGGCATCGACACGGTGCTTGAAATCACTGAATTCGATCGTCTTGCAAAGGATGCTGACCTAATCTTCACAGGCGAAGGGAAGATCGATACCCAGTCTCTCAGGGGCAAGGTTGTCATCGGCGTTGCACGAAAGGCTAAGAAAATGGGCATTCCGGTCATCGCTATTGTCGGTGATATCGGTGACAATATCGCTCAGGCGTACGATGAAGGTGTCACTGGCATCTTCTCCACAAACCGTGTGGCTGTGCCTTATAAAGAAGCCAGGGAGAGGGCCGAAAGCGATATGATGCTTACAATGGACAATCTACTGCGATTCATGATCAGCATGGAACACTAATCACAGAGAGGGGCCTCCCCTCTCTAGTGACAAAGATACAGCCAAATCCTATTCTTGTTTTCCATGAAAGTCCTTATAGAATTATCACTGCTTTTTGTTTTGACTCTCATAGGAGAAGCAATATCATCAATACTGCCATTCACATTCCCAGGCACCTTGATAGCTATGTTCCTATTGCTGCTGTTAATGGGCTTGGGAGTCATCAAAGAAGAACATCTGTCGACAAGCGCATCATTCTTCTCCAGATACATGGCAATGTTCTTCATACCAGCTGGCGTGGAAATCATAGAGAATCTGGAGATGCTCAAGACATCGTGGATTCCTCTTGTCTTGATCTCGATCATCTCTCTTTTCATCACATTCCTGGCCTCTGCAAAAGCCGTTGAACTCGTAGAAGCTCTCAGCTGCAAGAAGAAAGGAGAAGAAAAATGAAAGAGTTAATAACAGCATCTCCCCTCTTCGGTATCGCTATCACAATAATCAGCTACACTCTGGGGCTTAAAATAAACCGCAGGACAGGGAAAGCCATATTCAATCCGCTTCTGATTGCAGAGATTCTCATAATAGCAGTTTTAATCATATTTAAAATACCGTTTTCGGCATATAATAACGGAGGAGCTATCATCAACCTATTTCTTGGCCCTATGACAGCAATGCTAGCTTATTCCATATACAGAGAAAGGATGCTTGTGAGGAAGCACATTGTGGCCATCATTGCAGGTACTGTTGCAGGAAGCATCGCATCTATCATCTCAATCATTCTGCTCTCACATCTCTTCGGAATAAATGAGACGCTATCTGCATCGCTTATCCCAAAGAGCGTCACGACTCCGATAGCTATTGCGGTATCAGCATCCTTGGGAGGTATCAGATCGCTGACAGTAACTGCGCTACTGCTGACAGGAGTTGCAGGTAATATCCTCGCTCCTTTTATGATCAAGCTCTTCAGAGTCAAAAATCGAGTTGCGCAGGGAGTAGCTATCGGAACAGCGAGCCATGTCGTTGGCACATCAAAGGCGTTGGAGATGGGAGAAGATATTGGAGCTATCAGCAGCATTGCACTGTCTTTTTCGGGAATTGTGACCGCAATCATCGCTATTCTTGTATTATGATGAATCAATCTATGAAGAATGGAATAAAAGCGGTCCTCACCAGAGATGGCAGGGTCTATTTAGCAAATAACGGAGTTGAAACAACTCATGATTACCGTATGGCTTCTGGCAAAGAGAGGATTCTTATCAGAGAATATGAAAACCTAAATAGGGCCGATGACTTCTACTGGAACGGAAAAAGTACAGAGCAAAGCGCTGTGCTGTCACGATTCCTTCGCCACGCAGCCTCAATGGGGATGCTGGAAACTGAAGATGGTGATAGCATCACCATCCGCGATGGCCTTTATCAGCTAGAAGTGAAAGCCATCAGCGATAACGACACTGTTTCCATGACACTCTCCATTCCTGGCATAGAAGGAAATATTTCATCAATCATTGACTCAATAGCCCTAATCGGCAATGAACTTGTGGAAATCATCACGGACGGAGATAGTACAGAGACATTGAATACACTGCTGCAGGAGAGGATAAAGAGAGAGAATCTGCCGCTCTTCCTCTCCATCCTTCTCTCGCGCTTCGATTCACTTTCAATCTCATATGACAATTATCAGAGCATACAGCGTAAACCTGTAATGGCGCAGCCTGCGCTCATTTTCCAGGCTATCGATGAATATGGCTATCTCCATGTTCTCCCAGATTCATATGTGGAGGGCTTTCAAGCTGGCGTGATCGCAGAGAAGGATATAATACGTGCGGTGAAGGTCATCGATGAGGAGAAAACCGTAGAGATAAGAGACATCATCTTCACATCCGATCCAATAGCGCTATTCAAGAAAATGCTTGGGAGAGGCATGAAGAACTCTGTCTATGAGGAAAATGGTTATTTCATAATCGATGGCCCATTTGCCGAAGATTTCCTTACAAAGCATTTCAGTGAACTTCTCGCATCCTTCACGCTTTATCATGCGGACGTACTCTCCGCTTACAGAATACGTTATCAGAGGCCCAGAGTGCACTTCTCTTTCTCTTCCGGCATTGATTATCTGGAGGGAAATGGGAACGTGGAAATAGGAGGAGAGACGATGGCTCTTGATGAATTTCTCTCCTCATACAACAAGAATGATGGCTTTGTACTCCTGAACGACAAGAGCAAAGCATATATAGAAGATTCGTTCATGCGCAAGCTCAAGCGCATCGTGAAGATCAAGGGTGGCCACGCTATAATATCCCCCTATGATCTTCCGTATCTCGATTCAGAAGAGAATTTCGCAGCTACAGGAGAGGCTCTTGAATCAATACGCACATTCTACAAAGGCTTCAACGCGATAAAGGAAATCCCTTGCGATACAGCTATCAAACAGTCCGAGCTCAGGGATTACCAGAAAGATGGATACAGATGGCTGAAATACCTGCACGATACATCAAACAGTGGTTGCCTAGCAGACGAGATGGGACTGGGAAAGACTGTACAAATCATAGCGCTTCTAAATAAAGTCTCTGCAAAAAGGAAAGACAAACCTTCTCTTCTGATAGCACCTAAAAGCCTCATACACAACTGGCTTAGCGAGATTGAGAAGTTTGGTATCGGGATAAAACCATATGTTTATTATGGCCAGACACGCAACTCTGAAAACCTGAATACGCTTTCAGAGGGACTTATCATCTCAAGCTATGCTACAATACGCAATGATATAGATAAAATCGCAGATAAGCAGTTCGACTATGTAATACTCGATGAGTCGCAGATGGTTAAGCATTTCAACACAAGAACAGCACAAGCGATTCTCAATCTGCAATCAGAGCACAGACTTGCTGTCTCCGGAACACCTATTGAAAATGATCTGGGTGAGCTCTACTCGCTTTTCCGCTTCCTCAACCCCGCAATCTTTCCAACTCTTGCGGTTTTCGAGAGAGATTACGTCAAACCAATAATGAACGATGCGGATAAGGATGCGGAGAAAGAGCTGAAAATGAAAATCTCCCCCTTCATACTCAGGAGAATGAAGAAAGATGTTCTCAGAGATCTCCCCGAAAAGACTGAACAGACTGTCTATGTAGATATGGCGGAAGAGCATTGGAACTTCTATGAGAAGCGAAGAGCTGATCTGAAAGAGAAGATTGATGCGAACGACGACTGGGAAAGTTCTTTCATGGTCTTGCAAGCACTGACAGAACTGAGACAGATAGCAGCACTTCCTGAGGGGAAGATGGAAACAGAGGTCCAATCTGCGAAAAGGGATTATCTGAGGGAAGTATTGCCTGAGATAACAGCAAATGGCCATAAAGCACTTATCTTCACATCTTTCCTTGATACAATCGAGAAATTATCAGAGGACCTGACACAGATGGGCATAGGCTATGTGACGATGACAGGTGCAACAACCGACAGAAAGGAGATTGTGAATTCATTCCAGACAAATCCATCAATCAAAGTATTCTTAATGACACTGAAAACTGGAGGAGTCGGCTTGAACCTCACAGCAGCTGACTATGTCTTCATCTATGATCCATGGTGGAACGCAGCTGCTGAGGAACAGGCGATAAACAGAACGCACAGAATCGGACAGCACAATCCTGTTTTCTGCTATCGCTTGATCGCGAAGGGCACGATAGAAGAAAAGATCCTGAAGCTTCAAGAGATGAAGACGGAACTCTCCTCCTCTCTTATATCCTCCGATGGCAATGCGCTCAAGATGCTTTCTGAAGATGAGCTCACAAGCATACTCGACGGCTTAGACAGAAACTGATGAGGTGACAACATGCTGGAAAACAATGAATTCGCCAAATTCGCAGTGGAAAGCATCCAAAAGCTTCTCCCCCCAGGATTCGTGGCTGATGAAAAAGAGATAGAAAATATCGGGAAAAGACTGGCACAGCTCTTTCTCGGCAGCAGTGACAAATCACTTACAGATGTATCGAACTGGCTCTCGAAAGAGAAAATCAGAGCAAATCTCGAAAAAGATGAAGAATACCAGAATCTGAAAAGGAAGCTCACAACATATGACATCACGCTTGAAGATTTTGTTGTAGGGCAATTGGGCTTTCATGATACTGACGAATTAAATGGTTCAGGATATGAAATATTGTTGAGAACTTTCTACCTGCCTAGATTGCCAATCTACCGCTATGCGTACTATCACTACAGATTATCTCTTTCCGATTTCAAATATGATAAATTGAAACGCAATCTCACGCTGGAAACACTTGAGTTTGAAATCAACGCAGAACCAGTACAGCTGCCACACCCAACAGAAAAGCCTGATGGAACAACATTCAATGACGAGAACGAGATTGATGATGTAGTGGCTTACTACACAAAAAACACATTACCATCAACTACTGACTACAAATCTTCGAGACGGCGCAAAGCCTCCTCTTTCGATGGTCTTTCCGGTACAGAACATATAGTGGCAGAGGACTATGGCTTACACAAAGACCAGCTGATCATCACAATGGTTATTGCGTATGGCAAAAGACGAAGCATCTACAATGATGGTATCGTACATATCATAACCAACTGGATGAATAATGACATAGATTCTCCTGAACTGGATTTCTTTCTTAATAACATGAAAATCTATGTAAGCCCCGATATGTCCGCATTATACAATCCGACATTAGGATCATATTGGCGCAAAGCATTTATTTATCTCATGAAGCAGCTGCAGTTTGGTGTCTGGTATAAAGCCGAAGATCTATGGCAAGCATATAAATCATCAGCAGCTCCAATCAATCTTGGCGCTTCCATGATTGACGTAAGGCTGAATATCCTGCAGTTCACAGATGGAACAGAACCAGACAAGAAAGAAATAGACGCGAGGCTGGAAGAGCTTGTATTCAGACCGGTATTCTTCGGAATGCTGTATATATTCGCACTCTTCGGATGCCTTGAAATAAGCGAAAAGCACCCAGAACTGACTATGCTGAAAAGCAAGAAAAAGGCTATGCCATACTCGTCCGCTGCCTGTCTTGACAAAGTCTCGCTCACAGCGCTTGGCAACTGGGTTCTAGGGCACACAAAGATAAAGCCAAAGGCGAAGAAAGAGTTCGCAGAACCTGTTGCAGACAAAGACCTCTTGCTCATAACCTACAAAGGAAAAGATATCGCAGTGAGGAACTACCTGTCACGCATAGCCGCACCTGTCGGAGATATCAGATTCAAAGTCACGCTGCAGACATTCACAAAGGAGTGCTCTTATCTGCACGACGCTCAAAAGCTTATCGATGAATTCAAGCATCTGATATGCAAAGACCCCTCACAAAACTGGCTTAACTTCTTCGATGCAGTAAGAGAGTCATTCAATTTGTTCTCAAAAGGTGAAAAAGGAATCACACTGAAAATAAACAATATAGATACATTCAAATCAATCATGAAGAGCATCAATATCGCAAAGTACATAACACGCTGTGAAGGCAACATGATATTCATCTCTGAAGAGAACATACAGAGCTTCAATAATCAGCTCATAAAGCTCGGATATCACATCGATTTGACATACCATTCGTTTTACTACTGAACCTGTTCTTCATCATCCTCATACTCTATGCCATTCTCCTTACACCAGGAAATGGCAATCTTTTTATGAGCTTCTCTCAGGAATTTCCACCATTCTTCTATAAGACCAAGTTCCCTGGCACGTTCTTTAAATGCTCTGAAAGCTCCTCTTCCATCAATAGCCCTCGCAAGAGACTTCGCAGCATCTTCATCATCCAGGTTTTCAATGAATTCCACCATGGAATAGTAATCATTCACATCCCACGATGACGGTAGCTCAAGGAATCGTGGTTCAACAAGATCATCTCTTTCAAGCGTCTCATCTCCAGCGTAATAGACTTCATCACCATCATCGGTGATCATGGCAATAATCCCCGTCTCTGTATCCAGATAAGATATATGCATGTCATCAATGCCATCAATCTCATCAATAATGTCTTTAAGTCTTACTTTCTTCATGTCCATAATATTACTACTATTAAATTCTCCTGCCCAGAAAGGCAGGAGATAGTCAGAACTGAATGCAAGAGAAAGCATCTTTTATGACTGCGGCGCTATGCTCAAGCTTCTTGTGCTCCTCATTGTTCAAATCAAGCTCTATCAGCTTAATTCTTCCCTCTCTTCCCACTATGCATGGAAGACCAAGATATGCGCCGCTTATACCATATTCTCCATCGACAAGCGAAGAGATTGTAAGGATGGAGTGCTCGTTTGAGAAGATTGCCCTTGTAATCCTCACAAGAGCCATTCCTATACCATAATACGTCGCATTCTTCGCCGCTATGATCTTCTGCGCAGCTTCCCTGACTTCAACCTCGATTTCACTCATATCGAAATCACTATCTCTGTCAGGATTCTTTGCTTTAATCTCATCTAGTGATACAGTAGAGACATGAGCCTGGCTCCATGGTACAAATTCACTGTCTCCATGTTCTCCAATCACATATGCATGTACGTTTCTAGGATCTATCTTGAGCTTGGCACCTATAAGATACCTGAGTCTTGCCGTATCAAGCGTCGTGCCAGAACCGATGACTTTATCGGGAGAGAAGCCTGAAAGCTTAAGTGTAATCTGTGACATCACATCTACAGGATTCGTTGCAATCAGGAAAATACCAGAGAATCCTGAAGCCACAACTGGCTCTATGATTGACTTGAATACAGCTGTATTCCTTCCAAGCAGATCTATTCTTGACTCGCCAGGCTTCTGATTGACTCCTGCTGCAATGACAACGATATCAGCATCCTTTGCATCTGAATAATCACCTGCATAGATTTTCATTGAAGAAGACGCGAAAGCAAGACCATGGTTGAGATCCATAGCTTCTCCCATGGCCTTATCCTTATTAACATCGACGAGAACAAGCTCATCGACAATATTCTGATTGAGAAGAGCGTAGGCGTAACTCATACCTACCATACCGCAACCAATCAGCATGACTTTTCTTGTATCTGGCATATATGCCTCCTCTTCTAAAGATAACCATAACAAGCAGATTCGTTAATTTTCGCAATTTCCGTGCTGCAGTCGTTCTCCGCCAATGGCTACCCTTACGACAATTCCGTCTGCGAGAGCTTCTTCTAGTATCTGAAGATGGAAGAGACAAACAGGAAGCATTACAAGACAAGGGAGGAACTCAGGCTTGATCTCTTCTCTTATATCGATGGCTACTACAACTCAAAGAGGATCCATTCCTCTATTGGTTACAAGACGCCGAACGAGATTGAAAAGGAGTTCTTCATGAACAACTGCTAATCTTTTCTTTTTCTTGTCTACTATATTGACTGTGGTTCAGTACACGGATATCACGCTGTAAGCCTCCCCCGTGCTGGAGTCATGGGGCCTTAAGCCCCATCGTCCTTCGCCAATGTTATCCGGAGGTTTCTCGTGCACAGCACTGTCCCTGCCTGTCAGGGCCGCAGAGCAGTGGACTATGACAACATCCACTGATGACTATGCATGTAGGTCTCAAAGACCTTAGGCTAGTCAATCAAGGCATTTTCATGCCTACGGGTTCATACCGTCAGGTTCTTGACTTATCGTCGTCATCTCCTCTGACTTCAGTATTCTTCAGCCAGCCGACATTGGCAGTATCACGATTCTTAGTGATCATGAATGAATCATAGCCATATGGCTTTGGAGCATTACGGCGACGGCGAGTATTATCGCCAAAAGGTCTTCTGTCTTCGCCCGATGGAGAGTATCTCTCCTCACGACGAGGACGGCTGTCTCTCTCTCCACGGTAGAACCTTCCTGTATCATTGTCCCAGTCACGGTCCCTCGAGAATGATCTGTCCCTTCCACCTTCTCTACGTCCTGGCCAGGACTCTCTCTGACGATAGCTCTCTTTGTCACCATAAGGTCTTCTGTCCCTATCGCGATAGCTATCATCCCTCCAATCATCGCGGCGGCGAGGTCTATCATCTCTCCAGTCATCACGATAACGTGGGCGGTCATAACGATCATAGCGGTCACGGTTCTCATAGCGATCTCTGTCTCTATAATCAGATCTCTCGTATCTGTCCCTTCCACCTCTTCTGTCATCTCTATCACGCCAGGAGCTGCCGCCTCTTCTTTCCTGATAATCCCTATCGCGGCCTCTTCTATCTCTTGAGTCAAAGCCCCTTCTTTCATAAGGACGTCTGTCCCTTCTCTCTTCCCTTCTCTCGTCTTCCTGCTTACCTGAGCGGACATCATCCGCTTCTCTCTCCTGACCATCAAGAGTCAGTCTTTCTGCTTTTTCTTCGTCCATTTCACTTCTCTTTTTCGCGGCGTATCGATAATCAATTTCCTTCATTTCCGCCGTCTTTTTCAACATCCACACTCTCAAGCCGCTTCGCTTTGCGGAAAAGCCCTGAGCACGGACCTCTTCTGTTATCTCAAGCGTCTTCCAGTATGGCTTGAGATAATTCTTAGCAAATCTGAAATCCTTCAGATTCTCACTGAATACCACCACGCCTCCATCGGAGAGTATCCTGCTGATACGTGAGAGATATGCAGTATAATCCTTCTGCACATCGAAATCCCCAGCTTTATGGGAATTAGAGAATGCGGGAGGATCGAATATAACTATATCATAGCGTTCACCACGCTTATAAGCCTCATCAAGATATGCTGCGGCATCTGACTGCACTGCATGATACTTCTTCTCATCCAGATAGCCATTCTGCTCTAAATTCTTCCGTGCCCATGCTGTATATACATTTGACAGATCTACAGAGACAACTGTATCAGCTCCGCCCGCGGCAGCGTAAACAGAAAATGCACCTGTATAAGAGAAAAGGTTCAACACTTTCATGCTTTGCGAGATGGACATGACACGCGCTCTCGTCTCAGCCTGATCAAGGAACAACCCCGTATCTGTATAAGTCAGCAGCTCAGTTTCGAAAAGAAGGCCATTCTCCTTGACAGAGACTCTCAGCGATTCTTCCCCTTTCTCATGCTGTTCTCTACCTTCCCTCTTCTTCCTTGCTTTCCAGATAATCCTTGAATTCTCTACATAGAGGAATCGTGAAATCAGATCCTCTGTTACAGTCCTGTCCTCATCTGTGAAACCATCGTTGCTGTAATCTGTGACAAGAGCATAAGGACCATAGAAATCAATAGTGAGAGGAAATGACTGAAGATTTCTGTCATACACTCTTACACATGTGGAATCTGTATTCTTCATCCACCTGTGTCCTTCAAGGGCACCATGCTTCAGAAGCTTGGAGAAATCTTTCTTCTCAAATTCTTGCATAGCCATGGTATGTTATCCTAAGGAGTGGAAAATGAACAGAGGGTTTTCTCCTTGTTCCATGCGATACAGATAAGTTACAATACTTCCATGGACACAGATAGCAAAGACACTATTGAATTCCTCAAGGAGCGTGAAGCGAAGCTGGGGCATCCATTACGCTTCAGGACCTACAGCACATGGTTTGCCAAGCTTGGTGGAGAGAAGCGGGAATGGGGAGTCTTCCTCTACTCGGACGGTATCACGATGGTCTATGAGGATTTCGACAGAGAACCAACATTCCTTGGCATTCCCATCAAAAGGAAGAACAAAGAGGAATATATCAAGTTAGAAGCATCGTTTCCCGTGAAAGATATAAAAGACATCAGCTTAGTGCCACGCACAGCTGCTGAAGCCTCATTCAAAATGGCTAAAGATCTGAGCAAGAGCGCTGGCAGCTTCTCAAAGCTGTTACGCAGGACAGTCTCTAAAATCACACTGGAAGATGGAACAATATACTTCATGGAACTGATGGATCACAAAGGATTCATAAAGCTCATCAAAGAATTTCAGAAGGAGGCAAAATGAGTGCGTTCAAAGCCTATGATATAAGAGGCATTTACGGAGAGGACATCAATGAGGAGCTGGCATATAGAATCGGATACTTCCTGCCAGCGCTGCTCAAGACGGACCATGTTGTAGTAGGAAGAGACATCAGACTATCATCACAGTCACTGCATGATGCACTGGTGAAAGGAGTGACTGACAGTGGTGCCGATGTCTGGGATCTCGGGCTCGCAACAACTCCAATGGTCTATTTCGCTACCGCTTTCCTGAATGTTGATGCATCCGTCCAGATCACAGCTTCACACAATCCCAAGGAATACAATGGCTTCAAAATCAGCCGCCGCGGTGCACTCCCTGTCGGAGGAGACTCAGGATTGAAGGATCTGGAGAAGCTTGTTGATAGCGGAACACTTGAAATCAAGGAAGCAAAAGGAAGCGTCAAAGATTACTCGCACGTGAAGGATGAATACATCTCATTCCTGAAACCATTCGCAAAAGGCCTTGAGACCCTGAACATCTCTATCGATTGCTCTTCCGGCATGTCATCACTTCTGATCAAAGATATCTTAAGCGATGCAAAATGCCATTATATAAACGATACATTCGATGGTAATTTTCCAGCACATGAACCAAATCCTCTCGAGGAGAAGAACTGCGCACAGATAAAAGCAGAGACTATAAAGAATGCTTCCGATGTTGGTGTCATCTATGACGGAGATGCCGACAGAGTAATGTTCATCGATGAAAAAGGATCTTTCATCCAGCCAGACTACATCACAGCAGTAATAGGCAAATACTACGCCTCAAAAGGCAGAACAGGAAACGCATTGCAGGATATCAGGACATCAAGATCAAGCACAGAATATCTGGAATCGCTTGGTTTTTCAGTCACGACATGGAAAGTCGGACATGCATATGCAAAGCTGAAGATAAGGGAGATCGATGGAATCTTCGGTGGAGAGCTTGCTGGGCACTACTACTTCAAAGACTTCTTCTGCTGCGATAGTGGAATCCTTGCCTCTCTTATAGTGCTTTCCGTTGTCAAAGATCTTAAAGCTGAGGGAAAGACATTCTCATCGCTCATCTCATCAATCGTCAAATATGCGAATTCTGGAGAAGTCAACTTCCGCCTGAACGATAAGGACGCTGCCATCAAAGCTCTCTATGAGAGATTTGCAGAAAACGACAAGCCTTCTGCGATCATGGACTTCGATGGCTACAGGATTGAGTTCCCGACCTGGTGGTTCAATGTGCGCAAGTCAAACACGGAACCTTATCTCAGAATAGTTGCGGAGGCAAAAGATAAGGCACTGCTAGAAGAAAAACTGGGCGAAATCAAAGCAATCATAGCTAAATTCTCTTAAATGATGTTAGAATAGATGTGGAGGTCTTTAATATGAAAGTTCTTCTTTTCGGTGGTGCTGGATACATCGGCACACACGTAGCAATGGCATTCATGGACAGAGGCGATACAGTCGGTATCTATGACAACCTTTCCACTGGTCTGAGAAGCAATGTACCGGAGGGCGCAGAGTTCTATGAAGGCGACATCCTCGACAGAGCAAGAGTAAGCGAAGTACTCTCAAAAGGCTGGGATGCGGCTGTTCACCTTGCAGCGTTCAAAGCAGCTGGCGAATCAATGGTCAAGCCTGAAAAATACAGCGAGAATAATATCACAGGTTCTCTTATCATCATGACAGAGTGCGAACAGCATGGCTGCATGAATTTCATTCTCTCTTCCTCTGCTGCGACTTATGGAGAACCACAGTACCTTCCAATTGACGAGAAGCATCCGAACAAGCCTGAGAACTACTATGGATACACGAAATACTGCATCGAGGAAAACCTCAAGTGGTACTCCAAGCTCCGTGGCATGCACTTTGCAGCTCTCAGATACTTCAACGCAGCTGGCTATGATGTCGACGGCAGAATGCTTGGCTTGGAGCGTAATCCTGCGAACCTCATCCCTGTCATCATGGAATGTGCAGCTGGTATGAGAAAGGATGTCCATATCTTCGGCACTGACTATGATACTCCCGATGGAACCTGTATCCGTGATTATGTTCACGTATCGGATCTCGCGGATGCACATGTAGCTGCGGCAGATTATCTGATCAAGAACAAAGAAGACCTCATTGTAAACCTTGGTTCCGAGACAGGATTGTCAGTAAGAGAGATTGTCGAGACAGCCCGCAAAGTGACTGGCCAGCCAATCCCTTCCGTTGACAGCCCGAGAAGGCCTGGAGATCCAGCAAAGCTTGTTGCTTCATCAACGCTTGCGCATGAAAAACTCGGCTGGAGTGCAAAACGCTCAGATGCTGAGACTCTGATTTCATCAACATGGCGCGTTTATCAGGCTAACATGAAGAAATGACTCAATGGGGAGGGAAACCTCCCCAATTTAATATCAGCGGCAGAAGGAGAAAATCCTGAACTGATTGAATCTGATTTCCCTTTCAGTCGCAGCGTGGATAATATAGAACCGTATCTACAGCTTTGTATTTCAATAAACATAAATTTAAAGTATTAGAATTTATATATAACTCAATTTCTCAAACAAATCATTGCAAGATATTGAAATAAACAATTTAAGTCATTATATTCACTTCGGAGATATTATGGACAACCTCGATTTCGATTATATCGTTTATGACTACGGAACGAAGGACTCAGCAAAATCTAAAGAGCTCTTCTCTATTGACAATGTGATGAAAGCCAGGAAATTCCACAGAGAAATACCAGGCTATAAGATGACCCCGCTCAGAGCGCTTCCAAACCTCGCGCAGATGCTTGGTCTTGGAGGAATCTACATCAAAGATGAAGCACAGCGTCTGACTCTCAATTCATTCAAGGTCCTTGGCGGTTCATACGCTGTATCAAGATACATACAGAAAATGCTTGGACTCAGCGATGAAGAGACTACTTATGAGTATCTGACATCTGAGGAATGCCACAAGAAACTTGGCAATCTGACATTCGCTGCTGCTACTGATGGCAATCATGGACGTGGAATCGCATGGGCTTCCATGAAGCTTGGCTTACCTTGTGTCATCTATGTGCACAAGGAAACATCACAGGCCAGAATCGATGCCATCAGAGGCTACGGAGCAAAGGTAGAAATCATCGATGGCAACTACGATGATGCAGTGAGGCAGATGGCTGTGGATGCCAAGAAGAACAACTGGACGGTTGTCAGTGACACTTCCTGGCCTGGATATACAGAAATACCGACATGGATCATGCAGGGCTATACAACGCTGATGCTCGAATCGCAGGAACAGCTTCTAGGCGTCGGCCTTTCAAGGCCAACTCATGTGATTGTGCAAGCAGGTGTTGGTGCAATGGCCGCCTCTGTCATTGGATTCTACACAGCGCTCTTTCCTGAAAATCCCCCTATTTTCATTGTTGTGGAACCTGATAAAGCTCCATGTGTATTTGAATCAATCAAAGCTGGAGATGGCAAATGCCACAGCGTAAAGGGAGATCTTGATACAATCATGGCTGGCCTGGCTTGTGGAGATCCTTCCCCTATTGCTTTCGAGATTCTTGAGCATACAGCAGATTTCTTCCTCTCCATTCCTGACTACATCGCAGCGAGAGGCATGAGAATTCTCTCCTGCCCGCTTCATGGAGATCCTTTCATCATCTCCGGTGAATCAGGAGCAGCGCCACTTGGAGCGCTTTATTCAATCATGACTGATAAAGGTGCCAAAGAACTGAGAGAGAAGATGAAGCTTGATGAGAATGCAATTGTCTTCATGGTCAACACAGAAGGCAACACAGATCCAAAACATTTCAGACAGATTATCTGGGATGGCCTTGATCCAGTTCCGCGCGAGTTCCGTACAAGAAAGTAGAAACAAGGGTTTAACTAGGGTTGCAGATATTATGCAACCCTTTATCATACAAAGAGATATTCAAAACATTCAAATAGGTTTCAATGATTTTACTTGTGTTTTTCGAAAATCGTGGGCAACGATTCTTTCATCATGGACCTCATTAACAAAAAACAAGACATTCATAAATAACATCCGATATAGGCTGGAATATATTCAGCAGCCCATGCATTATCTATCTGTTGCAACTTGCCTGTATCCGTATCAGCAATGGCTATAGCCATATCCAGCAATCTCTTTCAGGATTATCTTCTGGGCAGAATATATGCCATTCTGCTCCTGCACGCCCTTGACGTTCTCGGACTGAGCTTCAGTAAGCTGAATGCCAGCTTCTTTTAGGCTTTCTATCTCCCCAGCTGGATCCGCAAGAGCTTGGGCAAGGCGTTCTGCAGCTAGAGTCGCCTCTTCCCCTATTGCAGCTGCCATATTGAGAACAGCATTTGTAGCTTCAGGCATTACATCACGCCCGACCTTACGTGTCGCAGCAAGGATGCCTTCGACTGCTATGATTTCCTGGTCTGAATATGCAGTGACCTTCTGAAGCGAGTCAGCAAGATCCAAGAGTTCAGAAGCAGACATGCCGACTGCATTCTGCGTGGCTTTCAGCGTAGTCTGAAGACGTATCTCGGCCTGTTCCTGAGCGGAATAGGCATCAACAGTTGCCCTGACAGCGGTAGTTATTTTCTCAACAACTATAGATGCTGTCATATATACTTGCGATATAACCGTAAGCCCCATTGCAAGACGTTCACATGCAGATTTTGCCGTCTGGAATTGAACAACAAGTTTTTGTAACCCATTGTTAACATTTTGAATGCCAGAAACAGCAGAAGCAGTATTAGCACTAATGTTGATAGATATATTATTAGCCATGCCATATCCTGCACGGCAGGTGGATATTAGATTGAAGCTATCAAAAGAAAAATAAAACCAATTACAGGTAAAGCAAGAAATATTGCAAAACCAATCAATATTCTATTTACCGTTTTATCTGTCATAGCTTTATTCTAAAATCGAATAACCTGCCTGTCAAATCGTTACCTGCGGATGGTAGAATCTATCAAGCGGCTCAAGGATATCCACCACCTCGACAAGCTTCTCCGGATTCAATGCCCATGAGCCATAGGAAAAAACTAATTGCAGAAAGCGCATCTTCATAAGGACTCTCTCACAAACAATCTCTGCTGTCCTACTCCACTATCTGGGATTCAGAACTCCATCCAATTCTCATCAAGCACGTCATAATCAGCCGTGTAGCCCTTC
This sequence comes from Candidatus Ornithospirochaeta stercoripullorum, assembly GCA_017694595.1. Lineage (GTDB taxonomy): Bacteria > Spirochaetota > Spirochaetia > Sphaerochaetales > Sphaerochaetaceae > Ornithospirochaeta > Ornithospirochaeta stercoripullorum. The sequence goes on from JADIMT010000053.1 coordinate 28,114, forward strand.
AAAGAAGAGCTTACTCGGTCTTAATCAGTTTTCAGAATATTGATGAGACAAAGAACCTCCCTGTTTACATACGTGCAGGAACACTTAGCAAGCTGGATAAGAAAAAGCCTGAGGACATAGACAGCAGGACAAATACCATATCCCCAAGCCCTTTTTAATTATTCGTAAATCATCTGCCCTCTAATGCATGTACAAGCTCTACAGCCATTTCCATGCAAGGGACACTTATACCAAGCTCATGGGCCTTTGTTACAACTGCTCCGGAGATAGTATCGACCTCAGTACAGCGGGAATTCTTTATATCCATCATGATACTTGTATATCCGCCTTTGTTTGATTCGCTTGTAGAAAGTACTTTCTTTATAACTTCATCAACATCGAATCCAAGATTCATAGCATTAGCCACGCTTACTGTCTCATCAATAAGCTTTAAGCAAAGTCCCCTTGCATTTTCGTTTGCCGCGATGTAGCTCATATCACATTGCAATATCGCAGTGAGGACAGAAAGGGATGCATTAGTCATCAGCTTATCCCAGATTAGACGCTGGATATTCGAATGGATCTTTACATCAAACCCCGATTCATCAAAACACTCTTTTATATCATGCAATATCTTTCCGTCTTCTCCGGAGAGCAGCCCGATGTTAGTGACACCCCTGCCGCCATGATGAACACAAGCGAGAGAAAGTACAGCACCATTATCTTCAGTCGTACCAATGATTATATGCTCTCTATCAACATACTGGCTGAGCAGACGCTCATGCCCCGCCCCATTCTGAAGCGTCATGAGATATGTATCCGGACCTATGGCAGGTCTGACACCATCAAGAGCACTCTTTGAATAAAGTGACTTGGTAAAGAGAATGATGAGATCTGCTTTATCAGAGCTATCGGCTTTGACTTGCGCCTTAGGCTTATAAACATTGCTCACACCATTCTCTTCGAGCACAAGACCATCATGATTGATCTTCTCTACAAGAGCTGCATTCGTATCAACAAGCGTAACATCATTGCATAGACTCAGATGGCCGCCATAGATGCTACCCATGGCGCCAGCGCCAATTACTATAATCTTCACCTGTGCTCTACCCTTTTTCAGTCAGAGAATTCAGCAAGTCCTTCAATTGCATATGCCCTGACAGGACATGAATCGAGGCCAAGAATCGGAAGCGGAGCATAGCTCATGAAGAAGACATCCTTCTCAAGCTTGTCCAGGTTCTTCAGGACTTCAAGGAAGACAATATTCTCAGCAAGGAGGATATCATGGAAAGGCTTTACATCTTCATTGCAATTCTCAATCGAAACACCATCTCCAAATCCGACACACTTAGCTTTGTGATCCTTGAACCACAGAGCTGTCTCTCCGTTTACAAAGAGCCTCTTGTCTTCTGCTGTATTTGTCTTCGGTGTGAATGGAGCAAGCTTATGAGGGCTATCGATAATAACGATCGTTCCATCTTTCATCTTGGGGCCACAGTATTTATCAAGCATAGCTGCTGTGATATGTGAATTAGGAGCCTCATCGATATTCACGTAGATAGCACGACCAAAGAATGTTGTAAGCGGAAGCTCTGCAACGCTTGGCCAGTTGTCATCATGATGATACGGACACTCACAGTGTGTTCCAAGATGGCTTGTCAGATCCATGATTGTATGGAAATCAGGAATAGGTCCACCTGTATTGAATCTGTAAAGATGGCATCTTCTTGTCTCTGTCTTTGGATCCAGACCCTTTGTCAAATCCACGATTCTCAAATTACCCATTGTGTAGACACAATCCATAAATACCTCCAGATAACAGTATTGCAATCGATTGCAATAACCATCTCTCATTATTTTCCCACTCTTGAAAAGTGTCAAGGAAAACTTTCAAACAATTGCGATGAATCAGATTTCCACTGGTACCTTCAGTACGATTTTCTTCACTGGTTCGCTTTCATTGACCTTCACTCTTGGCTTATGAACATCCTCAGGTCCCAGAACGACAAAATCACCAGGAAGCAGAAGAACAGATGAATACTTCTCTGTCTCATTGTAGAAAGTGATGTCATTATCGGCATTATACGGTGTCTTTACAGTAAGACCATCCCTTCTGCATACATAGCAATATTCCTTGCCTTCAATCACGTACTGGACATCTATAAGCTTCTCATGGCTTTCAAATGAACCATTCGCGGCATCTATTGAATCATAATGCTGAACGGAAGCCCTGACACCATTCTCCAAATCAATCGAACCTTCCGCGAGCTCGGCCAGATCCTTTCTCTTCAAGAACTCAAATGCTGTCTTGAATGCAGGAGATGCAAAATCATGCAGATTCTCCTTTCCTATTTCAGTACTGAACATAAAAAATTCCTCCTATGTAATTCTATATGCCTCGATTGAGAATCGATACGTCACGTAGTCTCCCTCAGCACAAGCGTTGGCATGATAACTTTATGCTCGACATATGTACTGTCTTCAATAGCTTTCATCAGTATTTCATAGCAACTTCTGGAAAGTTCTCCAAGCTTGCTATCGATAGTTGAAAGCCTTGGGTTTGAGATCTTTGAGTATGGAGAATTATCTGTGCCGATTAGGGCAATATCGAGTGGAATCTTCTTGCCTATATCAAGCAAATAGCGTGAACCACCAACTGCAAGTATATCGACTGAATAGACAATTGCATCGACATCTGGATGAATGGAAAGGAGCTTTTCAGTGGCTTCTGCGCCTCCTTCTGCGGAATCCGGACAAGCTGGAATGATATACTCCGGAAGATTTCTTTCACCAACTGCGATCTCATAGCCTTTAAGCTTCTTCCTGTTTGAAGGTGTGTCATTATTGTTGATGAAAGCTATCTTACGTCTGCCTTGCGCGTAAAGATAGTTCACAGCATCCATCGTACCGGAGAGCTCATCAGTTAACACGCTCGACACGTTAGGGAGGCTGAAATATCCGTTCTGGAAGATCACCGGTATTTTCGCCATATACTTTGCGATAGCATTCTCGACCGCTTCACACTGGAATGTCGAACCGATGAGCACAAGAGCATTGACACGTCTGGAAGCCAGGATCTCTACATACTGAGCCTTGCTCTCATCGCTTTCACCCGCATTCATAAGAATTGAACAATAACCCTTCTCTATCAAATGCTGGCTGATCATGTACGCACCTTCGATGTGATGCTGGTTACGGATATCAGAAACAAGGATTCCGACCATATTAGTATTCTTGTTCACCAAGCCTCTGGCAGCTTCGCTTACTGAGAAATTATGCTCTTTTATAATCTTAAGAACCTTGTCTCTTGTATCCTTATTGATTCCAGGCCTGTTGTTCAACACCCGGCTGACAGTGCTGGCAGAGACACCTGCTTCCTTTGCTATGTCATAAATAGTCATCAGCGTCACACCTTCTTTTGCAACCAATTATGACATAGGAAAAGAAGCAATTGCAAAATTTTGAAATTTCATTGGATCAGATGATCATGCCTCCTCCAGCCAGCAAAGTGAATCGATAGCCAGGGTTCTCCAGATGCTTGAGGTCATAAAAACCCGCAATGCCCAGACGGAAATACATATTGCCACTTCTTGTGATGATACCCAGCTCTCCCATCACGCCATATTCTTCCTCTTTGAAGAATTCCATCGGAGCTGAATCGTTCGGGATATGTGCCATGGCTGTACGATACCATGAATACTGGAAGCTGCATGTAAGGAATGCTCCAAGAACTGGTGTGAAAAACTGATAGTAAGCAATGCCAGCATAAGCATCCTGTCTTGTATCTATGTCATACGTGATGTATCCGATATTCGGTCCACCAGCTTCCGAGATTCCGATGGGAAGCAGTACGCTGTAGCCAGCTGTAGCGCCTATACGCACTTCCTCGAACGGAAAGAATGTGAGATCGAGATCCAGTCCTAATGATCTGATTACTGATATAGACTCGCCCATAGCTGGAAAAGATGCCGCTATATCCTCAGATACTATATTCCTATCAGCAGCAAATGAGGCACCGATCCAGAGTTCTGGCGCTGCTGATACTCCCGAGAGCGAAAGCACAAGAAGGAAGAATATAGCTGCTCTTTTCACTTTCCGCCTCCGAACCTGAATCCAGCTCCAAGCGTCACGCCTGCTGTCAGCATTATATACCCATAATCATATACCTGGCTTGTTGAATAGAAGAATTTCATCAGATGCGCATCGTAAAGCATGGAGAATGAGATGAATACATCATCTGTGACAAAGACCTGGAACGTAGGCTCTATGACGACGCCTACTACAAAGCCTGTCGTAAACCAGTCATAGCTACCGACGCTGAAGCGTACAGGAAGGAGAAGTTCAACCTGTCCAATATTATACCTGAAGAGAGGCCCCACTCCTAAAAACAGACTAAGATCCTGGCTGGAGAGAGAGTCATAGACGACATAGTCCCAGTCATAGCCCTCTCCTTCTGGAATGATTGAGCGGGAGTGTACAGGAATGCCAAGATTCGCGAATATGGAGAGCCCGATACGCGAATCTGATGTAAAGATCAGATCAGCTGTACACCCTATGTTCAGATTATGGCGTTGCAGGAACTCTCCTCCATTGGGATAGCCCGAATCTATAGGATAGCCTTGAGGCAGAGGATTCGAGAAAGCATTCGTGTCATATGTCCATCCAAGCGTGCCTCTCACATCTGTCGATACAGCTGCAGACATTGATACAGATAAGAAAATGAACAAGAGCAGAAGAAGGAATCTCTTTCTCATATGCCCACCGAGAATCCGAATCTCTGCTCTACGTACATCTCTTCAGCAAATACAGGGTCGTAGGAGCATCCTATCTCATAGAAGAATTCCGCTATGCTGAACACTACAAACTCACAACGGATACCATAGCTTCCAACGCTCTCAAAGATTTTCTCTTCCAAAAGCGAGTTCTTCACTTTCCCTAAAGCCCAGCCAAGATCCCAGAAGATCGTCACAGATGGATATGTATCACGGCTGTTTACCTGCGGGCCATAGAAAGTCAAAGACAGACGGTTTGTTATGACATTGGCGGCATTAGGCACATCAGGCCCCCAGATATCCCCGCCTTGGATATAGCTAGGCACTTTATCACCCATGATTGCACGGTAAGTGAAGAAGTCATCCAAGACAATACTGAACCACGTTCTCTCCTCTCCATTTGGCACAACGAAAAGCGTCTTTGAGGCCTGTATCTCATTCCAGGAGACGACAAATGACGCAGAGCCATCTGTAAGCAGCATCCACCTAGGAGCAAAGCGCCAGTACAATCCTGCTTTGATTCCATCTCGCGTTGTAGTCGTATCGTGCATGAAATCAACCTTCAGCCCTATTGAGATAGACGTCTGAAACACAGATCTGTCATCGCTAAGCTCCGGTGTTCCTGTCAAGAATGAATCAGAGGGGAAACGCAACGTGCCATCCTCCTTCCAGAACACTCCTCCTGTATCATCAGGCCCTGTCATCCAAGACAAACGTTCGAACGCCATCTCGAATCTACCATCGATTGAGACAAATGCCGTAAGCAGGTCGTTATCTGAGAAACCTGTATCAATAAAGCCCTGCGCGAAGAAGAGATTGAATTCATCGAAATGGACAGTATATTCCTTTGGGAAATCATATTGCTCCGGATCTTTTGCCATGATAGCACCAGTCAGAGGATCCTGACGCAACGTTCTGTATACAAGCCCGTTATCGAGACGGAATGCGAATTTAGTCTTGTTTCCTTGGATAAGATCAGGAACAGGGAAATTGAATTGATACTTCACTGAAGTCGGGAATACGCCCTGTCCAAACTCTGGCTCAGTCCTGATCTCAAACACATGGTAGCCAAAACCGATGGCGGAAAGCGGGAACAGAAGGATCAGAAGAAGCGCAAACAGGATAAATCTCTTCATACCATCTCCCTAGATTGAGACATAGAACTGCAAAGCACTGTTCTGCCACCAACTTGGATGATCTGGCCAGATTCCACGGATGAAATCATAGCCAACCTGATACTCGAATCTGAGGAACCCGAATAGACGGAGCTGGAAACGTGCGGAGAAGCTTGATTGCAATTCCACAGCTCTTGTTATGTTATCTATTTCATTGGCAACAGGACCGAACATAAGTGTATTGTAAAGATTGAATTCAATATTTGTATAGCAGTCACCAGCCATGAACTGAGGTCCATTGAAATGTATCCAGATTCTATCCTCAAGACTGCCTCTGAGCCTATCATCAGGCATCTTGTTCTCTGGCACAACGGAACCTGATACATACTTAAGCGTATTAGAGTGTCCTATGTACATATTCATCCAGTTCCAGCCATTTTCCTGTTCCATGGAGAAAATCTCCATCTTCTCTTCAGCAAATAACGATATGAGATAATAATCGCTTTGCACCCCCATCTCCGTCATGTTATTGAAAAGCCAGGAAGGGCCCGCCTCAAACAACAGCTCAACGCTCACGCCCTCTTCCGCTTCCGCATCTGTAGGTGTATCTCTATCCATATTGAGAGAGAGAAGCAGATAGAGATAATCAGTGAACACATTCCTATCGCCATTCAGCCATGGATAAGCTGGAAGCGTGCTGTCAAAGGGTTCTCTGAGGCTTCCATCGCTCCAGACAAAAACTGGAGATGTGAGTCCTCCATGGTCTGGAAGAGAGAACACGACTTCCTCTCTCGCCATCGCAAAACGTGCATTATAGCCAAGACGGACATTGAAAAGTGAGCCATCGCTGTATAACGGATTCTCCCAGAATCCTTGGTCGAGATAGATATCTATATCAGAACGGGGATTGAAATATGAGAGCGAGCGCTCCCCTCCATCATTCCAATCTCCACCGCCGAAATAGTGGCCGTTTTCCACCTCTTCATATGTCAATGCCCAGCGTGGGCGGCCTGTGAGGTAATCATAATCACGAGAGAGAGAAGCGTTGTTGAACGCGAATGAAAGCTCTATCTGGAATTCAGCCTTATGCTGTTCCGGAATCATATCGATATACTTCTCAAAACCAAAAGTGGTCCCTAAAGGGAACAAGCCAAGACCAAATCCACTGACACCACCACTGACAGCTTCAATATAAGCATCTAGAGAATAGGACTCCGCGGCACATAATGCTGACAAACACAGAAGAAAGAATACAACGAAGCCCAGTATCCGTCTCATTCTACTTTTCAAAATCGCAAAGCGTATCAAGGAATGTGAAGCAAAGATCCATCCAGCTCTGCACACATCGCTCTCTCACGCCGGTCTCACCATATCCTGTGGAAAGTCCATGCCTGCCCCTTGCATAAAGATGAAGCTCGCACTCAACACCATGCTCTTCCAGAGCCAATGAGAACTCCACTGATGGTCGATAAGGAACAGAAGCATCCGTGATTGTATGCCAGATAAAGCAAGGCGAGGTATCATCATCAACCTGTGTTTCAAGCGAATAGTACGCTTTGAGCCGCTCATCGCCTCCTGTAAGATACATAGTGCTCTCAGCATGTCCGTTCTTGCCCATTGTCAGTACAGGATAGCAAAGCACTGCGGCATTGGGCTTGGAAAGCTCTCCGTATCTCTTCCAGTGACAGGCAATGGATGCCGCAACATGTCCTCCGGCAGAGAACCCCATGATGAAGATACTGTCAGGATCGGTGTTCAGTTTCCCGCTATCTTCTCTGATAGCCCTGATAGCCATCGCAGCTTCAGCTTCAGGCCAGGAAGCCTTAATCTGCTCTCCGATGCTGTATTTCAGCACGAAGACGTTATAACCATGCGAAAAAAGAGGGAAAACAACGGGATCTTCTTCTCTTGGAGAGAGAAGCTTGTAAGCTCCGCCTGGACATACGATGATGCAGGGCCTCTTGCCATAACAGCCTTCAAGCTTGGCCTGATCTTCGTGGATGTAGCCATAAAGCTCCACTTTGTTGTCGCCGATAAGATATTTCGCAGTTCTCATAACAAAGATTGTACATTATACGGCAAGAAATGCAAACTTGCCATATTCTGTCCATTTTCTCTATTGTCAGACGCGATAGATGTGATGGACATCCATTGCATCTGAGGAAATCAAAGTGCTCTTACCTGTCTCTGTATCGTAAAGGTAAGTTCCAACAATATTGCCTGTCAGACTTGCATTATAGATGACGTCGCCTTCTTCAGTAACAAAGACACCGGAATCCTCCAGGATACCTTCAATTTCGATAGTCTCAATATTACCTGCAGAGAAATCAGCCTTATACACTTTGCCAGGCCTTATCCAATAGAGAGCGGAATCAGTATGGAAAGCTCCTGAAATCGGAAAAGGAAACCATGAGTCATCATTCAAATCAAGATAAGTCTTATCTGTTATGTCTCCGTTCCCGTCAACAAGTGCACGCACAATGATCCTGAACCTGTTCTCAGCTCTGATGAGCTCTGTGTATCCATCATGGAAAACAGAGAAGCTGGAATTCTTGTTGCTGCCATAATTGTATGATGTCACGCTTTCAGCAATCTGGAAGGTTTCAGCCTCTTCTGTCCTGACCTCTCCTTTTTCCATATCGATGACAACTTTGGAAATTACAAACGAGTAGCTATTATTGGAAATGTCGAAATTTCTTGTGAACAGGTTGTTACCGACTCTGAAAATCGTCGAAGAAAGAGAATCGTCTCTGGTGATTTCTTGTTCTAAATGGATATCCTCGCCTGTCGTGTCATAGACTTTCAGATAGCTCTTAACCTCCTCTTTGTCGTTGTCCTCAACATCATCCTGGATTATGACGTAATCATCTGTGTAGAGCGTGACATCCATAGGAAGTTTGTCCTTGCTGTTGTTTACAGCTGTCATTCCAGCATCTGGGTTGTCCTTCAGCATCGTCCATAGCACTCCATCATCGGAGAAGAGGAAGATCCTGTTGTCAGAATAGCCATACGAACCATCAGCACTGCTGAAGACCGAGAAATCGAGGCTTTCAGGACCTTCCGGGTTCATTGGATTATTAAGGATATATGTCTTGCCAGTATCTGTATCCATGTACGCGATATTATCGCCAACAACTGTACGGACTATGTCTATGCTCAACTTGCCATCAGCGAAAAGAGGTATTGAATCGACAACAACAAGCGTATCGAAAACACAGAGGAAACTATGATTTCCAACCGGCAGTAGCTGGCACTCTGATGAAGAAGAGAACACGAGCATATCCTCATCTTCTGTCTGGAATACAAGTGGCTGGAAAGTATTATCCGAAGAAGCGTAAGAGAGATAGCTTCGGGAAGATATTCCGGAGGAGCTATCGGTTGCAGCACTGAAACCTGAAGCACTGCTTTCTGTTTTAAAGCTGACAGATGTCAACGAAGAAATATCTTCCGCCACCATCTGCATCGACGGGCTGACATCAGCCTCATCATCTCCGCCTTCATCTTTTCCAGGATTAAATGCGCAGGAACAGAGCAATATGATTGCGATAATCGTCAACAGAACAGTTTTTCTCATTTTCTTCTCCTATAAAAAGTCAGGTTCAACCACTTTTCCTGTGGGTTCAGATGAGTAGGCTTACACCTATCCGTACACCATTCTCAGGCTTTGGGACCAGGACTACCACACTGAGCATCAGAACAACTGGCCAAGCACCCCGACGGACACATTAGCGACCATCTTATGCCTTCCGACAAAGAACATTATATCACCTTCTATTGTCTATCGTAGCAAAGATATGGCCATGAAGCTTGAACTCATCAATGGCAATGACTCTTGTCTGCATCTCAGGCCTGATTAGGCTTCTCCTTTATTGCCCTCCTCATGAGGTCGCGGAATGAGACTGTCCACCCTTCCTTCCACTGAGTATATCCTGGCAAGGTTCTCAAGCTCCTTCTTCCATTCTCCAAGAATGGCGATGTATATATAACATTGTCCATAGTGGTTGCTCCTTGACTTGCTTTTTGCGATTACAAATCGTAGGAGATACCGCTCACTTCTTCTATCTACACCTTTCCAGCTTTAGCAATACAGTATATGAAATAAGAAGTATCAAAATATTGCTACTCTAAAAGCAGACAGCTAGATATGGCAAAATTAAATTTCACCCTTCAAATAATAAAAATTTCACCCTATAACTTTTATTAATCTCACACTTCAATTTTCATAAATATTACCCTTTAGATTGATTTAATACTTAGGATAAAATAAAATAGAATCATGAAAGACAGAATATATATGCCAAGGATTATTGATCCAATCATCACAGACAGACTAAGTTGGAAAGGAGCTGTATGTGTCGAGGGTCCTAAATGGTGTGGCAAGACACGGAGCTGTGAGGAGCAGGCAAAAAGTACCTTTCTTGTAGGGAATCCCGAAGGAAACTATGCAAACAGAAATCTTGCAGAGCTGAGTCCATCCCTTGCACTTAAGGGAGAGACTCCGCACCTTATTGATGAATGGCAGGAAGTTCCACCTCTCTGGGATGCGGTGAGGATGGAGGTGGACAAACGCTCTGAAAATGGACAATTCATTCTTACAGGTTCTTCAAGTCCAAGAAAGAAGACTACCCTTCATAGCGGTACTGGACGTATAACAAAGCTGCGGATGCGAAGCATGAGCCTGTTTGAGTCAGGGGACTCATCAGGAAAAGTCACAATCAGTTCTCTTTTCAATGACTCTTTTGAGGATTGCATGACAGGTAATGTGGAACTTGCTTTCATTGCGGAGCTTATTGTACGTGGCGGATGGCCTGGCATTCTTGGATACGGAGAACATGCTTATATCGAAAACAGCAGAGATTATATAAATAGTTTTCTTTCAGAAGATCTCCTGAAGCTTGATGATGATAAAGTACGCAGGGATGTAAGGAAGATCGGCTATCTTCTCGCCTCTCTTGCAAGAAATGAATCAACAACAGCTACGGTAGCAAGTCTCTGCAGGGATATCAAGGCAGCAACGAATACTGATGTAAAAGAAGATACAGTGAACGAATATCTTGATCTTCTTAACCGCAGTTTCCTTATTGAAAATCAGGAGCCTTTTACTTTCTCATCCAGGTCAAGCAGAAGACTTAAGCAGGCACCAAAACGCCATCTTACAGACCCCTCCCTTTCCTGTGCACTGCTGTCCCTGACTCCAGCAAAGCTCATGAAAGATCTAGAGACATTCGGCTTCATGTTTGAAGCTATTGCGGAAAGAGATCTTGCAATCTATGCCGCCTCATTGAACGGCAGACTTTGCCATTATCAGGATTATGGCAACAAGGAAATAGATGCTGTCCTTGAACTTGATGATGGTAGATGGGGAGCTTTCGAGATAAAACTTGGTGCAAATCAAATTGATAAAGCCGCTGACAACCTTCTCAAAATCAGCAAACTCATTACAACTGACAACCCGGAAAATGCACCAGCATTTCTTGCTGTGATATGCGGGTTGTCAAAAGCCGCGTACCAAAGACAAGACGGAGTCTATATTCTACCCTTGACAGCACTGAAGCCATAAAGAGAACTTCCAGGAGAAAGCCATGAGATTACCAGGAGAGTTACAAGCTTTTTTATGAGCTGATACGGAACAACAAGCTTCTCTTCACCCACGGCCTTGTAAAGGAGTCTCTGGATAAGGAACTGAGATGGCAGACCTCATCTCCGGTATAATAGACACCTGCAATGGGACAGAGAACAGACATTTCCAGTGGTTTGCAAGGCTTCTGAGGAACCACTTCGGAGGGATAATCGCACATGCCTTCCTTACTCATCTGGCAAGGTGGAAGGGATGAACAACATGCTCAAGGCTGTCAGACTTCAGGCTTATGGCTACAGGGATGATGAATACTTCTTTCTCAATCCTTCAGTGGAATCTGGAATGCCATCCTGTCTTTTGTGAGTACAGTGTCTGGAAAGACTTCCTTTGCATCCCGCTCAAGTATTTTCAGCTCTCTGTCAGAATAGCGCGGCGAATAATGCTGCAAGCACAGTTTAGCGCTATGGCTATCTCTGGCGACCAGGCCAGCTTCATAGCTTGTCATATGCCGCTTTTCCTTCGCAGTCTCAGCAAGGGCTTTCTCGAACATCCCCTCGCAAAAGAGGATATCTGAATCATGGACATAATCAGCGATGCGCTCGAAGTACATCGTATCTGTGACATAGCTTATTTTACGCCCATCCCGAGACTGGCCCATTACCATATCGCTGGTAATCACACGTCCGTCCTCGAGCGTGACTGGATTGCCATTTTGCAGCAATCCCCACATCTTCCCCTTTGGAACACCCAGCTCTACGGCTTTCTCGGGAAAGAACTCTCCCTTTCTCCTCTCTTCCACGAGCGTATAGCCAAAGCATGGCTTTGTATGCATGAGGGGAAAAGCCTGGATTGTAAAGCCATCGCCGGAGAAGACTATGCCAGTCTCTACCGGGATGAATATGATTTCATAGTTGATATACATATCGAGAATGCGCCTTGAGGACTCAACATAATCGTTGAGCTTCGCTGGCCCGATTATATACAGCGGCTCAGACCTGTCCACCTGCGATGAAAGCATGAGGATACCAGGCAGTCCTGTTACATGATCTGCATGCATATGGGAAATGAAAATCGCAGAGATCTTCTTCCATTTGAGATTGAGCATCTTCATCGATACCTGAGTTCCCTCTCCGGAATCGAAGAGAAACAAGTCGCCTTCCCGCCTGACTAAGACTGATGTAAGAAATCTGCCGGGCAGCGGCATCATGCCACTAGTCCCGAGCTGAAACGCTTCTAGATTCACACTCAAACTATACAAGCAAACAGAAAGCTAGAAAAGAGCAGCGACACCACGTCTGCGCAGAGAGAATGCAATTGACAATGCTGATACCAATACAATAAGCACAAAAGTTACAAAAAGCGCTGTATAAGGTACCTCAATAACAAATGTAGTCGCATAATACTCCAGCAGGGCAGATTCTCTATCAGCTACAGCTTCCAGCAGGAATGGAGAGCAGAAAGAAAGCAGAAGACCACAAGCGATACCAAGCACAGCTATGAATGCCACAAGAGAGAGAGTCATAGAGAAGTAAACATGGCGCAGCATCCTGCGACTGGCGCCCAGCAGCCGCATCCCTTGAATCTCTTCCCTGTCTCTATCGACATAATACTCAGCAGCATCTGACGAGAAGAAAGCTGCCAGCAATGCAACAGATGCAAGAATGACGAAGAGTATGGAAAGCGATGAAATTACATTGCTGTAAAGAGAGGGATAGAGCGTCTTATATGTCTCTGAGACAATTCCTTCGTTCCATAGATATCGCATCAGAGCATCTGGTTCCTCTCCTCGAGGAAGAAGCACTTCATAGCCATCTGCGTTGCCAAATAAAGAGAGCGGTACATAGACAAGAGCGCTATCAAGCTGCGGATAGACGGAGCGGAAAATGGATGAGACTGTGCAAAGAAGCGGTCGTGCCCTCCCTTTGTCCTTTTCCCACATGAGTAGCGCAAAACGGTCTCCTGCCGAAAGCGATAGTTCATCCGCCATTGCAGAGGAAATCGTTACAGGATTGATGCAATCCCCTTCGAATGTCTCGAGCTTCAGTTCCTCTTTGCGGTAACCTGAGAAATATGCTTCATCCACGCCTTTCACGACAACAGCGCTCTCAGAGTTTTCAGAGTATGCAAGCGCACTGCTGATAGCCACCGGCGACACTTCTGCATCATCTGGAAGAGCCTCAGAAGGATCCGATAGACACCAGATGCTTCCAGAACCCATCACTGCAATCATTCTGTCGATCTCTGCAGCCATAGATGTGATGAATGTCATAGCGAATGTAAGCGTTGAAGTGATGAGAAAGAGCACAAAGAGAGGGAGCATAGTCCTTGCTTTGCATCTGATGCCCATGCCAACGCCCAGCTTTCTTCTGATATAATACCGAGCCGCATCAGATGCCACAGAGCACCCCCTCCCTGAGCTCAAAGCACTTATCTGCGCGTGAGGCAAATGATGGATCATGCGTAACAAGAAGCATGCAATGCCCAGTCTTCTTCACGCTTTCGAAAAGGAGATCTTCCACAAGAGATGCATTCTTCTCATCGAGTGCGCCTGTAGGCTCATCTGCGAAGATTACAGATGGATTTCCGGCTAATGCACGTGCTATAGCTACACGCTGTCTCTCTCCTCCAGAGAGCTCTGGCGGTCTATGTCCAGCCCTGTCTTCAAGTCCTGTAAGCGATAGGAACTCCTTCGCTGCAGAGAATGCTTCCTTGCGCTTTTTGCCTTGGATCATCAATGGCATCGCGACATTCTCAAGCGCTGAGAAATCCTTCAAGAGCTGCGATGATTGGAAGACAAAGCCCATAGCTGTTGCGCGGAGCCTGTCTATCTCATTCTCTTTCATCGATAAAGCATCCAGTCCAGAATAAATGACACGTCCACAATCTGGAGCGGAGAGCAGAGCTGCGATAGAGAGAAGCGTGCTCTTCCCAGATCCGCTCTTGCCAACGACCGAGACAACCTCGGCTTCCTCGAGAGAAAGAGATACACCTGAAAGGATCTCAATGCTTCCTCCTGCAGGGGATGGAAAAGATTTCACGATATCCTCAAGTTCCAGCAGCTTCATCAGCAAGCACCTCCGCAATTTCAAGCTTCTCCGTCTTCCGCGCTTCAAGCCAGGCAAAGAGCACTGTGAACGCGATGATGAGAATAGAGAATACAAAGAACGATGAGTATGGCAGAGCAAGCTCCGGTCTCGCTCCTGTAAGATATAACACAAAGGATCGGCCCAGCGGAATCATCAGAGCTGTGAAAACAAGGCCCAAGACGATACCAAGGAGAGCAATCAGCATAAAAGAGAAGAGAAAGACTGCACGTACATCAGCTTTTCCAATACCCAGTGCCCTGAGCTCAGCCCATTCTCCTGTTCTTGCTCTGAAAAAGACACGGACATTGCTTTTCAGCGAGACGAGGATTATGACAAAAAGCAGGGAGAGAACAACATACATCATCGCTTTCTCTGCTGCAAATGCAGCATAAAGCCCTGCTTCCTTCTCCTTCCAGGAAAGACAGTCATAGCCTTCGGCCCTCAGCCTTTCAGCATTCGATGAATCCACACCCTTTACAGCAGTGAAAAGCTCTATGTCATTCATCTCATCCGGCAACGGCATGAAGAGCGTGCTGTTATCGAAAGAAGAGCCAAGGACTGTATAATATGCGCCGCTGATTGGGACTCGTTCAGCAGATGGCAGCTTCATACCGCTCCTGCCTTCTTTCATCATGACAATTTCCAGACTTCCATCTGCTGTGTGGAAATAGAGTGAGTATGGAACAAGAAGCGTTGAGGCATCCCCCTCTCCAATGATAAGGGAGCCATCATAACTTGAATCTATGTATCTGACAGTATAAGCATTGCCAAGAGCAAGAGCCTCGCTCTCTCCATAGAGAAAGACAGAAGCATCAGGGAAAGCTTCCCTCATTTCTGCAGTGCAATCCCCTGCTATCGTGATATCAAACGACTGGATATCCCTGATCCTCTCAAAACGCCCATTTTGCAAGTACTCCATCACAGAGATAGTCACCATCAGCACAGCCAGTGAAAGCGCAGTCGCCAGCGCTATACGCATAGCTCTTGAGCGGTGACCGGAAGTGCGTGAAAAGCTGTAGCGCGATGAGAGGAAGAGAATCATAGTCTCTCAATCTCCTTGACTCGCAGTCCATCACCATCGAAGAGAATCCTGTATTCAGGCACTCCATTGCTGTATCGGATTTCTTCTATCTCACCCGTATCAAGATAGTGCCTCTCTATTTCTGCAACACCATCAGTCATTTCAATCCTCGATGCAAGATGCCCATTCTCATAGAACTCTTCCACAGATGCTGTACCAGCTGTCTCAGTCCGTTTGAGAAGAAGAGCTTCATCATCGTACTCGTATCTGATGATAATCCCGTCTTCTTGTTCTTCTACAAGCAAGCCAGAAGCATCATATATCTTGACGCTCTCACTTCCGTCATCATGCAGTACGGTCTCTTTCCAGCTGCCATCCGCCTCAATCTCATAGCTCGGGGGATTGGCATCGCTGAGATTCTCTCTTATCACAGGGCCTCCCGGATGATAAGAGAACTTAATCAGATTCCCATCGCTCTCATAGAGATAGAACGACGGAGAGATATATGCATCTGCAGAGCCGGCAAGAACAGAAAGAGAACCTTGAGGTGTCTCTAAGTAAATAATGCGTTTCTCAAGATTTCCATCAACGGAGACCGAGACAGATGAAAGCGTCCCATCCTCATAGAAATACTGATGCACCTCTTCCCTGTCAGGAGTGGAAATGCTCCATTCCCTTCTCTCTCCATCTTCATTGTAAAGAACGCGCTCAAGCGTATCGCCATACGCAAGCGTATAACCATCGGCGCTTTCTATTCTCTCTCTTATGACAGAACCATCTTGATAAATAGTCACGCGTCCTTCTTCCCTCTCCCCTTCAAAGCCAGTGCCTGTCAAAGCTTCAATCGGCCCTAAGTCCTGTCCCAGTGCATTGGAAAGGAATGCCTCAGCGCTGAGAGGAAACAATGAAAGGAAACAAAGCAGGAAGAACAGCAATCTCATTCCAGCCCCATGAGAGATGAGAGGAACTCCTCTCTATCAAATGGTTTGATATCATCATACTTCTCACCAGTGCATACAAAGAGCACAGGAAGTCCAAGCGTCCTTCCAATCTGCACCAGCGCGCCTCCCTTAGCAGCACTGTCATACTTAGTGAGAATCACACCATCAAGCTTAACAGCCTGGTTGAAAAGCAAAGCCTGAGATACGCCATTCTGCCCCGTAGTGGAATCTATGACGAGGAACTTCTTGTAGTTCTTCTCATCAACGCCTCTTGCGTGAATGACCTTATCCATCTTCTGAAGTTCTTTCATCAGATTCTCTTTATTGTGCATTCTGCCAGCTGTATCAGCGAGTATCAGGTCATCACCTTGAGCCATCGCAGATGTGATGGCATCATAGATAACAGCTCCTGGATCCGAGCCCATCTGCTGCTTGACGATTCTCATACCAAGCCTCTCAGCATGTATATCGAGCTGATCAACAGCAGCTGCACGGAATGTGTCACCAGCGGCGAGCAGCACTTTGTAACCTTCACGTGTATAGTACTTAGCCATCTTGGCAATAGATGTAGTCTTGCCCACACCATTGACGCCGAGAATCATGTAGACATTGATTTTGCCCTTTTCAGGCTTCTCCGAATAAGGCTGGATGTAGCGTGAAAGAATCTCTTTCATCTTCCTCTGCAGCTCAGTTGCTTCGGAAAGCTTCTCCTTCTTTGCAACCTCTCTCAGCTCTTCGACAATCTCGTCAGTAAGCCTTGCACCCAGATCTCCTTCAATCAGAGTATCTTCCAACTCCTCGAAGAATGACTCATCTATCTTTCTGCCTCCGAAAAGGCTCTTCAGCTTCTCACCGAATTTCTTGAAGAACATATTCCCTCCTCTAAATACCCAATCTCGCCGCCTGGTAGTATCCGAACATCGAATCAATAAGCTCGACAAGCCCTACCACGCTGACGCCCGCCATAAGCGTGACAGCGGGAGAAAGACCGGCATCTGTATATATCCCAGACAGCGACTGAGCTGCTACAAAGCAACCAAAGCTTATCATCGTAGACAATAGATTTGTATAAAACCTGTCTTTTGCTTTTTCAATTGTGTTAACGCTATCCATCCATTCCGGCCTCAGCTGAAGATCGATCTTCGTCATCGGCAGTCTGGACTGGACAGTAAGCGTCTTGAAGCCATCCCGCACCAATGTAAGCTGGAATGGGACATCAGCTTCATCAATGAAGTGGCTGTCAAGCTTCATTCCCTGGTAATAAATTTCCGAATCATACGGGAGCGTGGAAATGAAAAGCGGTGAACCAGGCTTCTCCACCAGCTCAGGCTCTATCACAATGCCATCATCGACACTTATCCTCATATCCGCTGTCTCATAAATAGGAGACGTAAAGCGGAAATCATGCTCACCTCTGTCAAGAACAACCCAAGAACGCACAGGAGAGACTACCTCTCCATCAATCGCAACTGAGACTATTCCAGGAACATTGACTCTCACGATAACAGCATTCTCATCCTTGAAGAACGGAAGCAATGCAGAAACAAGCGAAATGAACTCGCTCTCCTCATCCGATGATACAAAGAGATTCTCATACACTGGCTCACCATTGACCAGGACAGAGCTGTTGCTCATAAGCCCATCCTCTTCCAGGGATGCGGCAATAAGAATGGACAAGTCCTTCCTCATCATCAAGTATGAGAACGCATCTTCATCCCCTGAGAGCAGGAAAGCTCTCTCTTCATCGGAGAAAGAAGGAGAGACTATTGAGGAATAAAGCTCATCGCGCTCGATTTCCTCTGCGCTCTCTAAAGCTTCAAGCGACGTGAAATTCTCGCTCACTCGCAATGAAGAGACCTCTTCCTCTCTTGCGATCTCAGCTCTCTTTTCCCTCTCTGCCCAATAAGCATCGATCGTCTTCTCTGCTGTAATCTCTCCAGAGAGAAGCGAGAGCGCATCTTCCAACATAGAGGAATAGCTTCCGCTCTCAGCTATATAAGCCACACGCGCCTCGGAGGCGAAGAGGGAGAGAGGCAGGAAAAGAATGAACAGAAAAAGCTTAAGCTTCTTTCTGAAAGTGGAGATAGCTTTCGATGAAATCATCAATCTCTCCATCCATTACTGCGCTGATATTTCCAGTCTGGCATCCTGTACGATGATCTTTGACAAGCGTATAAGGCTGGAACACATAGCTTCGAATCTGATTACCCCAGGAGATGTCTTTCTTGGCAATAGCATCTTTCTGATGTTCCTCTTCCCTCTTCTTCTGATAATACTCATAAAGACGGGAGCGGAGCATCTTGAAGGCAACATCCTTGTTCATGTACTGGCTGCGCTCGTTCTGGCACTGTACGACAATGCCTGTCGCATAATGCGTGATTCTGACAGCGCTATCTGTTTTATTGACGTGCTGTCCGCCAGCGCCTCCTGCACGATATGTATCGAGTCTGTAATCCTCAGGCTTGAGCTCAATCTCGATATCATCATCGACCTCGGGGGAAGCATAGACAGATGCAAACGATGTATGTCGTCTCTTTGCTGCATCGAATGGAGAGATACGGACAAGGCGATGAACACCAGCCTCACCCTTGAGATAGCCAAAAGCATAAGGACCATTAATCTTCAGCGAAACGCTCTTGACGCCGCCTTCGTCCTCTTGCATATCGAGAACTTCGCATTTGAAGCCATGACGCTCAGCCCAGCGTGTATACATACGCATAAGCATCTGCGTCCAATCTGAAGCCTCGTTGCCGCCAGCTCCAGAGTGTACTGTCAAGAAGACGTTGTTCTTATCATTCTTGCCATCGAGCAATGTCTTCAGTCTGAGTGGCTTGAACTTCTCATCAAGCTTATCAATCTGCTCAGCAATCTCGCTGCTGAGAGACTCATCATCCTCGCCTTGATAAAGCTCCATCAGCTCTTCAATGTCATTGATTTCGCCAATAAGCTCCTTCCATGGATAATAACCATCCTTGAGCGTATTAAGCTCCTGGAAAGTCTTCTCAGCGGTGGCACTGTCATTCCAGAAATCTGGAGCAGCTGTCTTCTCCTCAATTTCTTTTATCTTATTCTCAGTCCCAGCCTCTTCAAAGACGCCTCCATACAGTGTAGGCTTCCTCTTTGATATCCTCGAACTTGGAACGATTTTCAATGAACATAGTTACTCCCTATCCTTCCGGCTATCGCTCAGACGCAGTATAAAGCGGTATGTTTTCGCTTCATTAGCAATCTGCGAAAGCTTGAATGAGAACGAAAGTCGCGTATAAAGCTCAAACGATTCAATGCCGATTGATGTATTCTGTGTCTGCCTGACACGCTCTTCAGTAACGCTGAAAGGCTCTATTGAAGAGAATGAGAGATTCAGACCTGACTGCGGTTCAGTATACTTTACGGTCCTTACATCTTCAAGGCTTCCAACCATCATCTGCTTACGCTGGTCAAAAGAGCCTAAAACCATATCGGAAAGAGATGTGAAGACATCAATCACATATTCGCCATCCATATCCACTTCAGGCAGGATGGTCGTCTCCATCACCAATGTCTGAGAACGAAGCTTGAAGTGCTTAATGACAGAAAAACGTTCCGTTGAGTAAGAGAACTGGTACTCCCCCCTGTTTCTTGAAAGCACTTCAGAATCGAACAGCTCTCTGTTAAGGGAAATCTCCCCATCTGCAGTCCTCACTCTGTCAGAGAATGACTTATTGAAAAAGACATGCGGGAATGATTTGTCAAACGGGACACGCGTATCGAGGATGTTTATCGCAAGCGGCTTATAGCAGAGTTCCGCTACAGCTCCCCCTTTTGGAGAGAAGACAACTGTGAAAATCTTATTGCGTGCTATATAGTCGTTCTCGCCTATCTCCTCGAAGTCATACTCGCCTCTGAGCGCTGCTGCATCAGCTTCTTCGATGATCCTCTCGCATTCTATGATGGCTTTCCAGAACAGACGGCGCTCCTGAAGTCTCATCGGAGTACATTCGGCATCGTGGATGAAGAGCGGCCCGATCGAGATATGGAAAAGCTCGCTCTCCGCATCGCGACGCACTGCTTTGTCTTTCTTGAAGCCTGCGACAATCTCTGAAAGCGCTATGTAGCGATTTAGCAGATAGCGGAAATTCTCATTCCTGACAAAGATATCATTGAATGAGTGTAAGCCTTGGGCATAAGCATCGCGGCCATACCAGCCGCTATCGAGATAGCCTGGCTTTTCAGCATTTACTGAAGAAAGCAGCAATGATGAGGAATCAAGACCTTCCATCAGGGATGGAATGAAGGCGGCGATTGAATCATCATCGCCAGCCCTGGCCGAACCTTCGAGAATCTGATCGAGGTTGATGAAGATGATCTCATCCTCTCCTTCCTCCGAAGCGAAAAGCTGGAAAGAAGAGAGCATGCTGGCAAGTGTTACTTCACCCTGCGCATAGCGCGAAACAAGCTGAGCCGCTCTGTCGGAGATGACTTTCACGCCGACTTTCTTCCCCAGTTCGTTCATGACAAAGGACGAGGTATCAACCAAGTCCCTCGATGTGGCTTTGTAAGAAGAGATGACAACACTTGAGATTCCTGTATTGCGCAGGCTATGGATGAAAGATGGAGCCCAGATCTGACCATAAAAAAAGCAGCAAGATGCTCGTACGCCATAGTATCTTCTGATAAGTGTCGTCATCTTCTCAATCTGCAGAGATCTGTCTTTGGGCGGATTGAGAGAAAGGATAGCCTGGCTATAAGTGCCAGTCACCAGTTCGAGGTCACCTCTCTTGGACAGCAGTGCGATGAGCATATTCACTTCAGGAGAGACTGAAGCAAGGTATTTGATCATCGCAGCACTCTGATAGAGCGAAAGCTTCGAACCAGGATTATTGTACATATATGAGAGCACTGGCTTATACACAAGCTCTGCAGCACGCGAAAAAGCCTGCAGAGGGGATGATGTTGAAATCTCAGTGTATATGCCCAGCGCTATCCTCAAACTAGCTCCTTCTCACGATGCACTTCTGAGGGCAGATGTCCGCCGCTTTCTCTGCTGTGCTCTGATCCTTATTCCAGTCATTTGCCGAAAGGAAAGCTTCAACAGCAAAGGGACTTCCCTCGACCTTGGTCTCGCACATCTTACAGCCTATGCACCCAACCTGGCAAGTCTTGCGAACCTTCCCGCCTGGCTCATGATTATTGCACGCACACACCCATTCAAGGGAATACGGTATCATTTTAATAACATGATTCGGACAGACGGAGACGCATTTGCCACAAGCAATACAGCGTTCTTTATCAACAACGATATCACCTTTCTCATCGCGTGAGATTGCTCCGACGGGGCAGACAGAGATGCATGAGCCCAGATGCAGGCATCCCTCTTTGCATCCAACAGGTCCGCCTTGAAGCAGAGAAGCAGCATTGCAATCAGTCATACCTTTATATAGATAATCGGTTTTAGTCACATCGCTGCCACCGCGGCAGAAGACAAACGCTGTCATTCTCTCCTTGACTTCAACTTCGACGCCAAGGATTTCACCCATCTTTTTAGCAAGCACCTCTCCTCCGGGAGAACACAGCCCGGGAGCGGCAGTACCTTTGAATACAGCTTCAGCATATGCTTGGCAGCCGGCAAAGCCACAGCCACCGCAGTTAGCGCCCGGCATAGCTTCTTCAAGAGCCACAAGCTTAGGATCTTTCTCAACTGCCAGCTTCTTATCAGCGATAGCAAGACCGAAGCCAAGGATGAGACCGAGTATACCGACAATCAAAAATGCGATTACTACAGACATCTTTTCTCCTTATACCAGTCCAAGATTCGTCAGAAGACTCTTGTCGAACATCATGAATGCAAGTGCCATGAGGCCAGCAGAGATGAAAGCGATAGGCACATCTTGGAAGACTTTTCTGACTGGAGTCATTTCCAGCTTCTCTCGTATATTGCTCATCAGTATGATAGCCATAGTAAAGCCAAGTCCTGCGCTTAGACCCGCAACAAAACTCTCAAGCAGATTATAGCCATTATCCGCATTGATGACAGCAATACCGAGAACTGCACAGTTTGTCGTAATCAGTGGCAAATAGATTCCAAGCGCCTGGTAAAGGCCCGGGCTCATCTTCCTGATTACCATCTCTACAAGTTGCACAAGCGCTGCAATGACGAGAATATATGCAATCGTCTGCAGATAATCCAGTCCGAAAGGTGTCAGAAGCAAATGGCTTACACCCCAGCAGACGGCAGATGTGATCGATGTGACGAATGTTACGGCAACACCCATTCCAATTGCACTCTCAGTATTCTTGGAAACACCGATGAAAGGACAAAGCCCCATGAACTGGACGAGGATGAAATTCTGGATGAACACATAAGTGATTACAATTCCAAGATAGCTCATGCCTTACCTCCCTGGGAACGCGATGTCTTCCACTGGAAGAATGCCTTAAGATAGCCCATCAGGAGCAGAGCGCCAGCTGCAAGTGTCATGACCCTTACAGGGGACGATGAGATTCCAGGCAGCTGGATGACCCCGCTGAATGACCCGACTGGAAATAGTGTGATAGTCCCAGCTCCAAGAACTTCGCGGATCAGGGCAATCAACGAAAGGGAAAGAGTAAAGCCTATACCCATTCCAATTCCATCGAGCGCGCTGTCAAGCACACCATTCTTTCCTGCAAAAGCTTCAGCACGGCCAAGGATGATGCAGTTCACAACGATAAGCGGAAGATAGACACCCAACGCTTCGTAGACAGAAGGCACGAACGCATGTAGCACCATCTCAACAATCGTGACAAACGAGGCGATGATGACAATGTAGCATGGAATGCGCACTGAATCAGGAATCACCTTCCTCAAAAGCGAGATGAAGATATTCGAGCATGTCAGGACGAAGATGACGCTAGCACCCATGCCAATGGCATTGGAAACCTGAGTAGAGACACCCAGAGTCGGGCACATGCCCAGCATGATGATGAATGTAGGGTTCTCCTTGAAGATACCCTTTGTAAGTTCCTTCATATGGCTCATACAGCACCTCCAAGTCCCTTGACGAATTGAGAGCCATTAATCAACGCAGATGAAACTCCAGAGAATGTGATGGAAGCGCCTGAGACAGCAGCGTTATTTTCAGCGCTGAGATCCGACTTGCTTTCTGGCAGAGGTTCACTGCCACCAAGTCCCTGGAACATCTCCATATACCAGGCCTCCTCAGCTTTCTTGCCCAAGCCCGGAGTCTCTGAATCAGCCATAAGCTTGGCTTGCAATACAGATCCATCAATTGAGTAGGATGCAATAACTGTCATTGCACCACCATAGCCAGATGTTGCCATCTCGACGATATAACCAGCAAGCTCGGAGCCATCAGTCAGAGGAATATAGTAATTGATGCCACCCTCGTCGACTGCAACTTCATCACCGATGGAATAACCGGCGGAGACATCCTGCAATGCGGTGATCCTATCCCCTTCCACGTTTGCAGCGATACGAGGCGCTGTAATCTCATTGACTAGAGCACAGAGCGCTGTACATACAGCACAGATCAGGAAGAGAATGACAGCTGTACGGATATATCTTGTCATGCTTTCACCTCCTTCCCTTTCTTTTCCTTTGCTTTCTTCACGTAGCCAAATGGCTTAGTGCGCACGAATCTGTCAATCGTCGGTGAAATGATATTCATCATGATGATTGCCAGCGAGACACCTTCCGGAAGAGAGCCGAAATATCTGATGAGGAACGTGAAGAATCCACAGCCAAACGCAAAGATTATCTCTCCTTTCGGTGTCGTAGGTGTCGTGACCCAGTCAGTAGCCATGAAGAACGCTCCAAGCATCAAGCCGCCAGAGAAGACAGGCAGCAGCACTTCACCATGGAAGGCACCCTGTCCGTAAGGTATTCCTCCGAAGACCCAGGAAAGAATTGCAAAAGATCCTATATAGACTACAGGGATTCTCCAGGTGATGATTCCCTTGCATAGAAGGAAGATTCCACCCACAAGCAGAAGCAGAGCAGAGACTTCTCCAATACATCCGCCGGCATTGCCAAGGAACGCGTCCACAGCATATGGAGAGATTCCAAGCTTGGCTGCAACGCTATCAGCAAAGGCTGTAGTCGGAATTACTGAAGAGAGAAGCTCAGAGCTTGTCCCGGAAGCACCAGCAGTCACTGCAGTCTTCATTGCGGAAAGCGGAGTTGCTGATGACATGCCATCTACAAGCATCCAGCGTGGCAGCGTGAATGAACTCATCTGCGATGTGAATGAGAAGAAGACGAAGACTCTTCCAGCAAGGGCTGGATTCATCCAGTTGCAGCCAAGGCCACCAAAAGTCCATTTGACAACAGCAATCGCGAATGCAGATGCGATAATCGGTATATAGACAGGAACATGTGGAGGCATGTTCATACCAACAAGAAGTCCTGTGACGATCGCTGAGTAATCCTTAATCGTGAACTCTTTAGAAACAAGCCCCAACAGATACTCCACAAGAACAGCAGAGGCTATTGAGACAAGCAACACAAGAAGAGCACTTAAACCAAATGCGACAACACCCCAGATAGCTGCAGGAAGAAGCGCAATGATTACAAAAAGCATTGCTTTATCCGTTCTGAGCGGGCCATGAACGTGAGGACTGGTTCTTACTGTCTTCATTTCTTCTTCCTCCCCATCTTCTTACCTAGCTTGAAGCCCTGGACAAGAGGCAGATGCGAGGGACATGTGTATGCACAGCAGCCACATTCCTTGCAATCCATCAGACCAAGGTCCATTGCCGCCTGATAATTCCCATATTTGATGTTCCGGAACATCTTGTTAGGCTGCAATCCCATTGGACAGTGCTGCACACATTTTCCGCAAAGCACGCAGGGAGCTGAGAAATCATCAATCAAAGCAGGAAGGACAAGCAATCCGCCAGAACCTTTCACCATCGGAGTATCCTCATCATAGATGGCGAATCCCATCATCGGGCCACCTGCAACAAGAGATACAACATCTTCCTTTTCTCCACCGCAATATGCAATCAGATCGGAGAACTTCGTCCCGATAGGAGCTATAAGGTTCTTGGGTTCATTGATGCTCTCACCCGAGACTGTAATCACACGCTCAATCAGCGGTTTATGGAAAACAACAGCTTCGTAGATAGCATTGCAAGTGCCAGCATTGCAAACAACAGCCCCGACATCGAGAGGAAGCTTGCCCGATGGCACCTCACGGCCAAGAAGCGCTTTCAGAAGCTGCTTCTCATCGCCCTGGGGATATTTCACGCGGAGAGGAACAACTTCGACTGGCAATCCTTTCTCTCTCGCTTTCTCGGAAAGCAATGAGACAGCATCCATCTTATTAGCCTCGATGCCTATGATGATACGTTTCGGGGAGACTATCCTGGAAGCGATCATTACGCCTTCCAGAATCGCTTCTGGACGCTCAATCATCAAACGATAGTCCGAAGTGAGATATGGTTCGCATTCAACACTATTGACGACAAGAGCATCAACACTCTTGCCCATTGGAACTGTCAGCTTGACAGCTGTTGGGAACGTAGCTCCGCCCATACCTACAATGCCTGATGCGCGTACTATATCAAGAAGCTCCGAAGAGGAAAGGTTATTCCAATCGTGCTTCTCCTTCCAGGGATCAGATTGCTCGCTATTGCATTTGATTACTGCAGCATCAGCCACAGCCCCGGACTGAACCCTTACTTTTCTTATCTCTGTAACAACACCATCAACTGGGCTATGGACATCAGCCGAAATATAACCAGAGGCTGTTCCGATAACCTCCCCTTTCGTAACTGTATCGCCCTTCTTCTTTGTCAGAACAGCAGGAGCACCCAGATGCTCAGACATCGATACCACCAGCTCATCAGGAAGAGGAAGCCTCTCCAGCTTCTTATCCTTTGAGAGGGATTTCTTGTCATCAGGATGAACTCCGCCACGTCTGAAAGTGGCAAGTTTCATAAACAAAACGCTCCTTTATAAAAAGACAGGTACATTGTACAGCGTCATTCTCCTAATCTCAACAGTAAGCGCTAAATTTGTTATCTCAATTCATAATTAATATATCTATCGATAAAGATTTATCATATAGTGCGATACAACAATCGAACTAGGAGAATAAACAAGAAAACACAACACGTTCACAGTAACAAAAGTTCAAACTTGAAGAAATCCACAAGATCAATCATGGCAAACAAAGTAATTTAGAAAGGAAAACAATCTACAGTTTCCCTTATCGATATACCATACCTCTTGAAAGACTCTGAACAATTTTCAGTAATAAAGGCATGGAAGATGAAAAGAAACAGAACGATGTGATAGTACATCCTTTTCCTCCAGTCTATGACTGCAAGTCAAAAGTCCTTGTGCTTGGTTCTTTCCCATCTGTTAAATCGAGGGAAGATAACTTTTATTACGCTCATCCGCGCAATAGGTTCTGGCAGATACTCAACATTATTTACCAGATGACTGCAACGACAGTCGAAGAGAAGAAAGCATTGCTGAGCTTTGTTCATATCGCGCTATATGATTCGATATACTCATGCAGTATCACAGGATCTGCCGATTCAGCTATAAGCCGCATCACACCTGCTTCAATAACTCCGATCCTTCAGAAAACAGAGATCGACACGATATTATGCAATGGAACCAAGTCTTTCAGCGTTTACATGGAGTATTGCTATCCTGAAACAAATGTCAAAGCGATAAAAATGCCATCAACCTCACCAGCTAACGCTGCTTTCTCCCTTTCTTCATTGATTGCTGCCTGGAAACCGTTTCTTCCCTCTGCTGGTGCGTGATGCTATAATAGCTCCATGAATCGGATTTTCCAGTTCGCATTCTCAAAGATAAGAGGAGTGAAAGTCTACGCGCTTGTAGGCAGGTCAGGAACAGGCAAGAGCTATCACTCAAAGCTTGTTGCGGCAAAGTATCACATCGACCTGATCATCGATGATGGCCTATTGATCCGCGGAGACAGAATCCTAGCCGGGCATTCTGCCAAACGCGATCCGAACTTCATCGCGGCTGTACGCACAGCCGTCTTCGATGATGACGATCACAGGAACGAAGTGATGAGCGCCCTCCTGAAAGAGAGATACAAGCGTATTCTTATCATAGGCACTTCCGAGAAGATGGCAAATAAAATCGCGAAGCGTCTGGAATTGCCACCTCCTGAGAAGATAATACATATCGAAGATGTAGCCTCCGAGGAAGAGATAGAGACTGCGATGAGAATCAGGTACACAGAAGGTAAGCATGTCATTCCAGTGCCATCGATTGAAGTGACACGCTCTGCACCTCAGATTGTCTACGATTCAATGAAAGTCTTCATGGGCAGAAAAGGCCATATGAAGCGCAACCAGACATACGAGAAAACAATTGTCAGGCCAGAATTCTCCCGTCCAGATAAAGAAGAGCTTTCAGAGGCTGTGCTGACACAGATGGTCAAGCATGCTATCGGAGAGTATGACCCTGTAATGAAAGTCAAGAAAGTGAGAGGCGTCAGGAATGCTGACTCTACATATTCAATCAGCGTCACGCTCCAGCTCCCTGCACGGCATTATATGGGCACGACCATCTCCGATTTGCAAGAGTACATCACGGACTGCATCGAGAAATATGGCGGAGTAATGGTCAAGACAGTCAATATTGAAATCGAGGAATGGGGTTAGACAAATCATGTCCCCAAACCGCTTATCCAAATTCCTTGCGTGATACTGAAAAGTTTGCTTAAAGCAGCAAGACACAAGTGTTCATCATGGTTATTTCCGCTGATGCTTGCAAAAATATACTACTGTTGAAAGCGATATGTGGAAAATCCGCGATCAGAGATCGTGCTCCTCAGCCAATGTCTTTGGCTCTTGAGGCAGGATGATCTTGCCAGATTTCGGGTTCTTCTTTCTCCTCTTCTTATGCTTCTTGGCAGGTACAACAGAAAGCTCTTCATTGGCAGCGCTTTTACGACCCATTGTATTGGGTTTCTTCTTCGGTGCTCTGGCTTCTGCAGACTTCCTTGCCCGCGTCCTCTTGATGCCGATGTCCTGGAGAACCATATCAACAGCTTTCTCCAGCTCATAATTAGGAGGCGTCATAGGAGAGATGAGAATCTTAGTCTGTCTGAAAGCTTCATGAAATAGCTCATCAGGGGTCATGTCCTGGCTCGAGTCGAAGACCAGCAAAGGCTTGATGAAAGCATATATCTGCTCTTCTTTAGCAATGCTCCTGCCCTCTTTCACAGCTTCTCGTATTTTACTGTCGAGGGCTTTCAGAGAATCGCTTACAGCTCCGATTGAGGCATACTGAGCCCAGCAAGGGAGAATGAAAGCAAGCAGTCCATACTTTCTGAGCTTTTCGAAAATCTCACAGGAAGAACCAGAAGCAAGGATTTTGGATACTTCCTCTGTAAGGCGGGATGTTGAGCATGTGCCAATCATGGCTGCGTTTTTTCTGATTGCCTTCTTCACATCGTATTTGAGCTTGAAGCCTGTTGTCACTTGATACTTAAGCGCTCTGATCATTCTCACAGGATCCTCGGAGAAAGTGTAAGAGAGCGGAATCAAGGAGCGTATCTGACGCTTATGGAAATCGGAGAGGGCATCGTTGAAATCAATCAAATGCCCATTCGCGGGATTGTAATAGAGACTGTTTATCGAGAAATCACGGCGTTTTGCATCCTGCTCTATCGTGCCAAAGAGATTGTTCC
>JADIMT010000054.1 GCA_017694595.1 Candidatus Ornithospirochaeta stercoripullorum
ATCCACCTGTCACCAGGACAATCATCTTGCCCATCCTCTTAAGTCGCCAAAGACTCTGAAGTGCGGCAGGATAGAGCTTGCCGTTCTTTGTTATCGTATCATCAACATCAGAGATGATTATCTCGATACCATTTCGCTCTTCATCTGTCAGGCCAGTAAAAGGCAATCCCCTCTCTATTTCCATCATCTAGTCATACCACTGAGTGCACCTGACTTGAAAACAGAAGAAAGATATGTCAGGAAACTCATCAGAGATGCGATAGCAGAAAGCGCGAAGAGGACATACAGAACAGTCTCATAAACACCATTCCAGCTTCCCGCAGCGACAAAAGCCGAAGCGACGATGTAGACGATAGAGAATATTGATGTGATTGCATAAAGCACCGTCTTGCTCTTTCCCCAGATATTCGCAGGCATCGCCTTCCCTGTCCTCATCATCAGCATGCGCAGAAAGAGTATTGAGAATTCTCTCCACATAATGATGATGAACGCCCAGATAGGCATAATCCCATAAGCCATGAAACAGACAAAGAATGTCAAATGAGAGAGCGTATCAGCAAACGGATCCATCACTTTTCCCAAATCGGTGACAAGATTGTACTTCCTGGCAATCTTTCCATCGAGAAGATCCGATAGCTCTGCAACTGCATAACAGATGAACATCATCACAGCTGATACGACATGGGCTGATGGGAACCCGGCAAGCGAAATCAGATAGGATATAAAGAACACAGGCACCATAATCAGCCTGAGAACAGTCAGTTTATTAGGTACATTCATAAATTTTTCCTTACCAATAAAGGATAAATGGCTTTCATAATCTGGACAAGAAGAACAGCCCGGATTAACTCCAGGCTGCCACGTTGTTTTTTTAAATCTGAGCCTTGCTGTCTATAGTCTTGTGGACTTCAGCGATGAAATCAGCAGTCTTGACGCCATTCACCTGCTTACCTCCACGGTAACGGACAGAGACAAGATCGTCGCTGATTTCCTTTTCGCCGATGATAAGCATATAAGGAGTCTTCATCTTCTGAGCATTGCGGATCTTCGCATTCATTCTGTCTGCTGAAAGATCTGTAACGACTCTGAAGCCTTCAGCTCTGAGACGTTTTTCCAGGTTCTTTGAATAATCATATGCCACTTCTCCAACTGGGATGATAGCAATCTGATCAGGAGAAAGCCATGGTGGGAATGCACCTGCATAGTGCTCGATAAGTACACCAAAGAATCTTTCAAGAGAACCAAGAAGAGCCCTATGAATCATATACGGTCTCTTTTCCGTGCCATCCTTATCGACGAAAGTGAGATCAAAGCGCTCAGGCAGGTTGAAATCGAACTGAACTGTCGAGAGCTGCCACTCACGGCCGATTGCATCCTTCACCTTCAAGTCAATCTTAGGACCATAGAAAGCTCCACCACCCTCATCGATATCATACTTGAGGCCTTCCTTCTCAACAGCTTTCTTGAGTGCAGCTGTAGCAGCCTCCCACTTGTCAGGATCTCCTACCGAGTGCTCTGGCCGTGTTGAGATGTACGCGTGAATGTCCTCAAATCCGAAAGAATGCAGCATATACATCGAGAAGCGAAGCACTTCGATAATCTCATCATCCATCTGCTCTGGTGTAACAAAAAGATGTGCGTCGTCCTGTGTGAATCCACGGACTCTCATCAAACCATGAAGCGCACCGGCTTTCTCATATCTGTAAACAGTACCAAGCTCAGCCCAGCGGAACGGGAATTCGCGATAACTGTGCTTTGTATTCTTATAGATCATGATATGGAACGGGCAGTTCATCGGCTTTACATAGTAATCTGACTTATCCATCTCCATCGGTGGATACATCGACTCCTTGTAGAAACCAAGATGTCCAGATGTCTCCCAGAGCCAGCTGCGGCCAACATGTGGAGTATAAACAAGCTCGTAGCCATTCTTGTAATGCTCAGCTCTCCAGAAGTCCTCAATAGCCTGCCTGATTCTAGCTCCACGCGGATGCCAGTAGACAAGGCCTGGACCTGCTTCTTCGTGGAGAGAGAAGAGATCAAGCTCTTTTCCAAGCTTTCTGTGGTCTCTCTTCTCGATATCAGCAAGATAATCCATATAGACTCTCAGCTCTTTTGGATTCGTCCATGCTGTTCCATAGATACGTGTAAGCATCGGGTTTTTCTCGCTGCCACGCCAATATGCGCCAGCGATTGAAAGGAGCTTGAACGCATCCGCATGCAGCTGCTTCGTGCTCTCTACATGTGGTCCACGGCAGAGATCCGTGAACGAACCTTGTGTATAGAGTGAGATTGCATCCCCTTCGGGAATAGCATCGATGAGCTCGAGTTTGTAAGGCTGGTCCTTGAAGAGTTCCTTAGCCTCTTCTCTGGAGACTTCCTTTCTCTCAAAAGGAACACCTGTTTTAATGATTTCCTTCATCTTCTCCGAAATCGCCTCGAAATCTGCATCGGTTATCGGCTTCGGAAGATCGAAGTCGTAGTAGAAGCCATTCTCGATTGCCGGTCCAATAGCAATCTTTGTCCCAGGATAGAGCTCGAGTACAGCCTGAGCCATCACATGGGCCATTGAATGTCTAATCATTGACAGCTTTTCATTGTCTGACATAATCCTCTCCTTATAAGGAAAAAGCCTTTCCAGTCTCATCCTCGCTATTGCAAGGACGAAGCTGCAAAGGCTCCGCGGTTCCACCTTGCTTCCCCCTTTTCAGGGGACGCTCATTATCCATTTACGCAGGGAACGGCATGGAATACTTGTTTCCTTTCACCCATGCAGCTCGGGAGTGGTTTTCACATCCTATCTCCAGGTGTCTCTCACCCGCATAACACGGACACCCTCTCAGAGGCAGAATCAGAAGCTACTCGTCTCCGTCATAGCTGTTGTTTCGAGAATAGCGCAAATATCAATAAATAATCAAGAGAATGCCTCTCCCAAAACAAACACTTAACATCCAAATCCCCACTCTATCCTTTCACGTACAAATCCATTATTTCATTCCAGATCTCATCTCTGACAAATACGCCTTCTGCCTCGCTCTTTTCCCGTTCTCTTTTCATGCCTTCACCTGGATAGTGAACGTGAGTGCCGCTGTGAAGAGGAGTTGCTTGATTTATAGCTCTCAGCGTCTCATCGATCTTTCTCTCAATTTCATCTTTATCGGGGAAAGCATCCATCGAGATAGCAATAAACACTTGAGAGACTTCAGTTTCAATCGGAAGAAGACCGACTTCCTTTGTAGTAAGACCACCCGAAAGCGATGCAGCAATCAAATCGAGCGCGATAGCCAGTCCTGAACCCTTCCAGTAACCAGTAGGCAGCAATTGCCGTGTTCTCAATATCGCTTCAGGATCTCTTGAGACATTGCCATCCTCGTCAATACCACCATCGACAGGGCATTCTCTGCCTTCCGCTTTATATCTCTCAAGCTTACCATAACTGAACATGGAGCAAGCTATATCGACAACAAGAGGCGTATCGTCATGCGGAACAGCTAGTACAATAGGATTATTACCTATCAGAACATCCTTGGAGCCCCATGGAGGCATATTGGGCATTGCATTCGTCCAAAGGAGCGCAATGCAATTCTCTGCAGCAGCTTCAATGCCATAATTGCCAGCTCTCATCCAGTGATTCGTATTATGCAATGCGACAACACCAATCGTATGTTCTTTCGCAAGAGCTACAGCACGTTGCATGCATACCCACGCATTGATATTCCCTGCACCTTTCTGCCCATTCCAGCGCTCAATGAGGCCTATGCTAGACTCCTTCACTGCTCTTTTTGACACATCGACAAATCCATCATCAATGTTTCTGATGAACCTTGGGAATCTATCAGCGCCATGCGAATGGACACCATCGCGGGATGCGTCAGCGAAAAGCTTTGCAGAGAGGGCCGCATCCTTACCACTCATACCATGTTTTTCCAGAACATCCGAAAAGATAGAAACCATCTTTTCATAAGGAATCCTCATCGTTCCTCCGACAAAGATATCCGGTCCCTGATGAAGGAACCGGATGATCTGTTTTTATTTTGCAGCCGTCTTAGGAGCCCTCGCTGCGTTTCTCAGCTTCTGGGCAAGAGCCGGCTTGACGATAGTACCAGGGCCTGCAAGACAACCGCCTTCACATGCCATAACCTCGACAAGGTCTGCTTCCGGAGCTCTTCTCTCCCATGTCTTCATCAAGCGGACTGTCTTCTTGTCCAATCCGTCGATTGCCAGAACACGTGGATTTACGCCATCCTTCTTGAAGCGTCTGATTACGCAATCCGCGACGCCATGCGTAACAGCGAAATCACGGCAGTCATCAAAGGATGCTGTATCGCCAAGATCTTCAGCTTCCATCTCTCTGACATCGATGCCTTTTGCTACAAAGACAGAAGCGAGCTCTGCGAATGTGATTACTCCGCTTATATCCTTATACCTTCTGGCAACCTCTGCCTTCTTTGCAAGGCATGGTCCGACAAAAACCATCTTGGCATCTGGATATTTCTCCTTGATTATATTGACTGTATAACCCATTGGAGAGAGCGATGTGGAATGCCTATCCTTGAGATAAGGAATATGCTTGTAAATAAGCTCCATATAAGCGGCACAGCACGATGTAGTCATGAAGCCTTTGCCTTCCGTAATCTTCTCATGCAGCTCCTCAGCTTCATTCTCCGATGTAATCTCAGCGCCTTCAGCTACTTCCACCACATCATAGAAACCTGCTTTTTTGATAGCAGCTTTGAGCTGTCCGAGAGAACCTGGGAACTGACCTTCAATTGCAGGAGCAATCATAGCAACGACCTTTTCGCCTCTCTTGATCATTCTCAGCACAGGAAAAAGCCCTGAACGCTCTACGATAGCTCCGAACGGGCAGGAACGTACACACTTGCCACAGCCAATGCACTTGTCATGTTCAATCTCAACAAAGCCCTGCTCATTCTTTGTGACAGCATCAACAGGACATGCCTCTTCACAGGGGACTGGAATATGCACAACAGCATGGAACGGGCAGACTTCCATACACTTGCCGCATCTGATACAGCGGTCTTCCTGGATATGAGCCTGTCCATTGATGAAGACAATAGCGTCTTTAGGACAGTTGGACATACAAGGACGTGCAAAGCATCCGCGGCAACCATCGCTTATCCTGTACTGTGACTTAGGACAGCCAGAGCATCCTGTGATGATTGTCGTCAAAAGCGGCAATGGTGGCTTATCCTCTGTAAGGACCTCCTTCATATACTCAGCAAGAGGCTTTTCCTCATCGTCATCAAGCTCGATATTGATACCTGCCAGAGCCATGATTCTGTAGCGTACCATAGCTCTTTCCTTGTAAATGCAGCAGCGGAAAGGCGTACGTGTCTTCGGGATAATTTCAAGAGGGAGCCTATCAGCCTGCTCAACGAGAGTATCGTCATAGAAGCACTTGAGCACTTCTGTGTCGATCTTTCTCTTCATAAGAGTATACTGATTGTTCAGCTCAAGCATTCTTTACAGCCTCCGCGAGGAGCTTGCAGAACATATCCTGGTTCACTCCGCTATATATCTTGTCATTGATCGATACATATGGTGCGCTTCCATTTCCGACCTTGCACTCGTCAAGGCATGAGCAGCCTTCAATCTCGCATTCAGCAAGTATGGCTGGATCTACGAAATCGTTGTAGAGCAGCAAATCCGCTCCTCCCTGTACGAAACAGGCTGTACCAAGGCAGATTCTGACTTTTACCTTTGACTTCTTCATTTGTATATCCTCCTATAGATATTCCTGTGAAGTTTCCTTCAAATATAGATCTTCGAGCGCATGTCTAAGCCGCCCGATAATCGTTCTTCTGATACCAATCTCAACAGGGATATTAGGATCCTGATGAGCTTCATTTATCTTGGTTCCAACAATGAAGTGGACCTGATCGCTATCCAGAAGCATCTCCACAAACTTCTTTGCAGGATCGTTGGGCAGATCTGCTGGATTGATCTTTTTCTCAAGGATAGTCGCAACACGCGAAAGTGTCAGCATACCTTCAGTGACAAGATCGATTCCTTCCATCTTCGATGCCGGCGGAACATCCTTCGACCACGATGAGAGATCGAGTGAGAGCTTCTTGCCAAATAGCCTGGAGACAATCTGGGCAGTTGTGCCGCCAGATACAATCTTCTTGCCATCGAAAGCTCTTATCTTCTCTCCAAGCACCTCATCAGCTTCCTTCGTGAACGGAGGACCAGTGACGATAAGAAGACGGCGAGGCTTTCTGATATACACTACAACACATGTGATATCATCTTTGGCAGCTAGTCCATCGAGAGAACATGCTTTTTGCACAATCGCTCTCGACAGCTCACGCGATGAGATATCCTCATCCTTCGCAATCTCTTCAGAGACGAACTTCCTGACACCATCAAGCCTCCAACCAAGCGGCAAGCTCTTACCAAGACCTGACTGAGTGACGCCATCAGAGAACATCACAAGCCTATCGCCAAAGCCGAGCTTGAAGACAGAATGGGCAATTACTTCTTTCTTGAATGCACCTTCCCTCTGCAATTCAGTGCGACTTCGCTCCCACGAGACAGGCTCAGGGCCTGAGAAACGCAAGGAAGGAGGGTTGTCATACTCGACAAGATTGACAGCGATATCCTCCATATCTTCCTTGTATCTGATATCTGCAATAGTGAAAGTCGAATAGCTGATCTTCCTCTCTTTGCAGACTGGAAGCGTATCCATGATGATCTTCGCAGAGTGGCTGAGATCTATCGGCGAGAATGAAAGACGGTGAGCCATGTGAGCTGTAAGCGATGCCAGAACATTTGCTTTCACTCCGCTTCCAAGGCCATCGGACAGTGTCGAGACTATCTGATTATTCTCAGGGTTGCGTGAAAGAAGAAATACATCGCCTCCAATCTTC
The DNA here is from genome assembly GCA_017694595.1 of Candidatus Ornithospirochaeta stercoripullorum. Lineage (GTDB taxonomy): Bacteria > Spirochaetota > Spirochaetia > Sphaerochaetales > Sphaerochaetaceae > Ornithospirochaeta > Ornithospirochaeta stercoripullorum. The sequence goes on from JADIMT010000054.1 coordinate 6,891, forward strand.
TGCCCGTGCTTATAGATCTGTGCGTAATCCACATCTATGAAGATATTATTCATGACAGCGCACCATCCTCATCCTCACGGAAATCACTCTCCCCTTCCCCTGTTCCATGGACGCTGAACGCATCGATGAGGGAGTTGAGCATAATCTCAGTCTCAGCAGCGTTCTCACCAAGGAGGGAAGCTATCTGCTGAACTGTCTCCAGAGACTTCTGGATGACATCCTCAGCTTTCTTCACGACAGTCTCACGGCGTATAGTCGGCGTCGTTATATCCTCAAACATCGCACCAAGCAACCTCTTTGACTCAACAAGGAAGAATGTGATGCGCAGATATTTATCTTTGAAATGAACTCTATACTGCCCAGGATGAGTGAGATAGAACTGATCGCGGAATTTATCAGCGAACGGCACAAAGCGCTCAAGAGGCAGGCCTTTAACCATCTGCAGTATATTCTGGTCGACAAAACCCTCTTCCATATCACCGAAGAACTCAAGGAAGCGCACGTTGCAATCTGCAATCTGCAGATCTGAATCAACGATGACAACACCATTTGGAATAGTACGGAGAAGGACATCCACTTTGCTTTCAGCTTCCTTGCGCATCTTTGTGACACACATCTCAGCTTCCGACATTCCATCAAGATAAGCGATTGCCATCTCCCTGCAAGTATTGTAACCACAGCCTCCGCAATTAAGTTCATCGGCTTTTGTCAGCTTGCCCAGCTCAACGAGAGCCCTCTTGATATCATCCTCACTATGAGTCGTCTTGAAACCAAAAGCCGCCTTCGGACCATCGTTATGGAGGATGCTGTAACCTTTCTCAAGCAGAAGACGCGCAAACTCCTCGTCGCCTTTGAAAAGCTCCTGCTCTGTCAGACGCTTTGCAGTATATGAGGAAGTTGAACGCTTTCTCTCTGTCATGGAGATTGTGTCTGTAGAAGCTGGTCCATTGATACAGCCGCCCTCGCAGGCAAGAAGCTCAAGGAACGGCAGCGGGAACTCTTTTTCACACAAAGCGGACATGACTTGATCTATCCCAGAGAATGCCAGAGCATCGGTGCCGAACTGCTGGCCACTCCAAATCTTTGACGTAGCTATCTGCCCGCCCTCAATCGGATAGATAGTGGAAGCACCCGCCTTAGCTGGATAGAAATCCACATCTTCAGCCTCAATGGAATCCAGATTGATACCGCTCTCAGAAAGCCATTCTCTCAGCTCTTTGAAAGTGATAGCGAAATCAGGATAACCTGGAGTCGTGTCAGCTTCCATCTTCTTTGCAATGCATGGTCCAATGAAGCAGATAGCAAAATCTTCATTGTAGATATGCCTGAGATACGCAGAATGAGTCTGCAGTGGCGATGGCACTGGTGCTAGCTTGTCGACATGCTCTGGGTAATATTTCCTCACCAGCTCTACAACTGAAGGACAGGCTGTACCGATGAATGGAGCACTTCCATCATGCTCGCTGGCATAGATATCCAAAGCCTGCGAAACGAGAGCAGCTCCGATAGCTGTCTCGGAAATACCGCTGAAACCAAGCTTCTTCAAAGCTGTCAGCAGTTCTTTCTCGAGTCCATGGAATTCAGAAGCATATGATGGAGCAAGGGAACAGATGACCTTCCGTCCTGTGGAAAGAGCAAGCTGGACTCTATCTCTGTCATTCCTGACTTTCTTGGCGCTGTTAGGACATACATGCACGCAGCGACCGCAATAGATACAGCGGTCTTTGATGATCATAGCATGTCCTTCCTTGATCTGGATTGCCTTTACAGGACAGGACCTTACACATTTGTAACAGTCACGGCAACTGGTGACTTCAGTGTAAATAGGATTCTGCACTCTAACCCTCCAGCGCTTTTCTGATCAAATCAAATACCGCCTCTGGGTCGGAAATGCCAGAGTACTCTGTCTCGCCGATTTTAATATGCGGCCCGCTATTGCATTTGCCCAGACAGAGATGTCCTTCGAGATCTATCCTGCCTGCCAGCCCATTCTGTTCAACCAGCTCTTCAAGGCTCATCAGGATTGTGCTATTACCTCTAGCGAAACAGCTCGACCCCATACAGAGCTCCACTCTGAGCTTCTCCTTTTCTGCCATAAACGCTCCTAAGTCATATATGAGACTATCCGAAGATTTGATGTAAGTCAATAAAATGATTGCTGGGCTATAATTAGCTCGATAAAATGTATTAATAACAGTTTAAAGAGATTATGAGATGAATTAATGTGAAAAGTGGAACATTAAACAGTCGGAATGCCATCAATAAGAGTCATTATCATCATCGCTTTCAGTCTCTTCTCGATATTTCCGTCTCAGCATTACAGAAAGCACTGCGAATGAAGCTGCGAGATCAGTGCGCTGCATGACAACGTCCTCGGGCACTTTGAGATTCTTCGAAGCAAAATTCCAGATACCGCGGATACCACATTTTACAAGCATATCGACAGTAGCCTGCGCTTGGTTGGCAGGAACAGCAACAACAGCGATTGTCACGCGGTTGCTCTTTATATACTGGTTGATTGTATCGACTGGCAGAACTGTAAGATGACCGACTTTTGTCCCAATCTTCTTCGGATCCTTATCGAAAATGGCGACTATCTTCAAGCCATAGGCTGAGAAGCCGTTATAAGCCGCAATGGCTGATCCAAGATTGCCAGCTCCAACGATAAGAGCTTCCGTGGCATTGTCCCACCCAAGCGAGTGTGTGATAGCGACTATCAGTTCCTCGACAGAGAAGCCAATCTTAGGCTTCCCCTCGATTCCAGTGCTTGCCAAATCTTTCCTAACCTGAATGGATGTGAGGCCAAGTTCAGATGCCAGCTGTGTCGCACTGATACTCTTCTCCCCCTGTTCCCTCACCTGCATCAGAATCCTCAGATATGATGGGAACCTTCTGATTGATGGAAGGGATATCCTAGCTTCAGACATCCGACAGTCTCCTTTCTATGCTCTCTATGAGAGTATCGGGACAAGATGCCCCGGCTGTCAATCCAATAGTATCAAATAAAAAGATGTCAGAAGGTATATCGAGAGGCGATGACACGAGAAACGATGGCTTTCCTGCCATCCTTCCCATCTCCACAAGTTCCCTAGTATTCTTGGAAGCGCTGTCCCCGCAGACAACAAGGGCATCGACAGCAGGCAGCAATGCCTCAAGAGCTTTCCGTCGTTCGATAGAAGCCTGGCAGATAGTGTTGAGATAGGCAATATCGAGGCCAAGAACTATTGCTTTGGCTTTTATGCTCTCCAGCAATGGCAGCGAGAACGTTGTCTGCACAACAGCATTGTAAGAACGAGAGCTATCGAGCTTCTCTAAATCGCTCTCACGTTCAACAAGGATGGTGTTTCTACCAGCTCCTAAAAGCGCATCAACTTCACTATGCCCCGCATTGCCTATGACAATCGTTTCTTTTTTGCTTTCACGGAGAAGTTTCTGAGAACGAAGCACTACAGGACAAGTTGCATCGACAATCTCCAACCCCTTAGCCTCAAGACTTGAACGGACACTATCAGGAACGCCATGAGCCCTGATTACGGCGATGCCAGGTGCATTGATTGCTTCAGGAGCTACTATCTGCAACCCCTTTTCTTTCAGACTATCCATCACACAAGCGCTATGGACGATATCGCCAGCAGCATAACAGGGAATTGAGAGCTTATTAGCCTTGCAAAGGGCGTCCTCTGCTGCAGCAACAGCAGAACGTACACCTTTGCAAAAGCCATAGCAATCTGAATAGATGATTCTCATCAGACTAATGAATACTCCTCATCCTTCTTCTCTTTCTCAACATCGATAGGCATGACGCGATGGAAATAATGCAAGAATGCGGGAGCGAGGAAGTTGGATGAATATGCACCTGCAATGATTCCCCATGTCAGGTTGATTGCGAATGCCTGGATATCACCAGAACCGAAGAGCGCAAGAGGCACAATCGCAACAAGCGTTGTCAAACTTGTCATGATGGTCCTTGTCAGTGACTGGCGAACGGAAAGCGAGATGATAGCGTCCACATCTTTCCTGAGGCTATTATCTGCTTTGATATTCTCACGCACTCTGTCAAAAATGACAATTGTGTTGTTTATTGAGTACCCGATGATTGTCAGTACGGCAGCAACAGTCGTCGCAGAGACTTCCAGACGGAAAATCAGGATGAAAGAGAGCATTGCAAGCACATCATGGAAGAGCGCAAGAATAGAAGAGACTGCATAAGCGAAACGGAATCTGATTGCGACATACAGCAGAATCAGGACAAGAGCTATCAAAAGCCCTACAAGGGAATCCTTGAAAAGAGATGATGAGAACTTGGGGCCAACGAAGTCCGATTGCTGCACGACAATATTCTCTCCGCCAAACGTAGCAGCGAGCAGGCTGTTGACTTTGCTTTCAGCGCTGTTCTGGCTTTCATTCTCCTCGACAGTCATCTTGATTTGATAAATTCCTTCATCCTTCTCACCCACTGTCTGCACATTCACGCTGCCAAGCGGGGAAAGCGCTTCTCTTATATCCTCTATCGTCACATCGACAGTATCAGTGCTGAAATTGACTCTGAATGGAGATGAAGACAGAAGCGCAGGATAGCCAAAGCCGGAAACAAGGTTAGCTGTCTTCTGCTCAGATACAACAGTTGTCTCAACGCCATACTCCGCCAAAGCCGCGGCCACATCGGAGGAAGATGGATACTCAGAAGCGCTGAATGCGATGCTCTGTACTCCTTCGACTCCTCTGAGCGTGAGCACAAGGGTATCATCCTCTACAGAGAGCACAGCGTTTTCAGTTCCATCATATGCAGCAGTGAAGCCAAGTGGAGCAATCTGCACACGTTCTGAATAGCCTGAACCAAAATCAATACCTGTATTGAATCCCAGCACGAAGAAGAGAACGATACCGGAAAGAATGAACAAACCGGAGATAGCCATAGCAAGATATCTCCATCTGAGGATATCAAAAGGTCGTCTCATCTTTTCCTCCAGGACATCTTCACGCATCTTCTGCCGTCCTCCGTCACGAAGAAATCAAAGAGAAGATGCGAGACAAAGAGCGAAGTGAAGAGCGAACATGCCACTCCAATTGCCAGAGTATTGGCAAAACCCTTCACAGTGCTTGAACCGAAAACAGAAAGCACGATTGCAGCGATGATTGTCGTGACATTGGAATCCATAATCGTCCAGAATGCACGTCCGAATCCTATACGCACTGCATCGAAATTGCTCATTCCAGCTTTCATCTCTTCCTTGATTCTCTCATAGATGATGACATTAGCATCGATTGCCATGCCAAGTGTAAGGACAAGACCTGCTATCGATGAAAGAGTCAGTGTGAAATGCAGAGAGGAAAGCACAGCAACCATCATCACTAAGTTAAGAAGCAGTGCGGCATCAGCAATCAATCCAGCTCCAAGCCCATAGTATGCAAGCATGCAGATAATGACCAGCATGAATCCAATCGCAATAGCTTTCATCGCTACGGAAACAGAGTCATCACCAAGTGTTGCACCTACTCCCTGCTCAGAGACTGCAGTGAGGGCAATCGGAAGAGATGCCGTTCTCAGCGTCACAGCCAGCGATCTTGCTTCCTCATCTGTGAATGAACCGGAAAGCTGTACATCTCCTGAGATTGCATCATTGATTGTAGCAACGCTCTTCACTCTTCCATCCATCAGAACCGCAAGCTGATCCCCGATATGGCGGGATGTGAAATCATAGAAGATCTCAGCACCTTCACTGTCGAGATGGAAGTCAACAACAGGTCTTCCTGTACGTCCATCAGTATCAGTGCGTGCAGATGTGAGATGGATTCCATCGACAACAACATTTTCATCAAGTACGACAAACTGCTGCAGCTCATCGATGCCATATTCATCTTCTGTGTAATACCCTGCAACGATATAACCCGATGGAATATATTGAGGAACGATAATCTCTCCATGTTCATCAAACGCGCGTGAAAGATTATCAAGATAGTCATTGTTGACGCGATTCGTGAGAGCTGAATCAACAAGATGGAATGTGAGAGAACCCCTGCCCATCAGGAACGAGTCAACCCTCTCCGGATCAGTCTCGCCCGGCACTTCCACGACAATCTGATCAGAACCTTGCAATCTGATATCAGGTTCAGAGACACCAAACTGGTCGATACGTGACGTAAGTATCTCGATATCATCCTGCAAGAGTGCTGTCAGCTCACCACCTTCAGGCACTTTGCCATCATGCATCTCGGCATAAGCTTCCGTATCAGCTTCAAGGACAACAGACATACCCCCTCTAAGATCGAGGCCAAGCTGCAGGACATTGCCTGAAAGCTTCTTGGCATCGAGAAGCTCATCCCTGTAATGGCTTTCAATAGCTTCAAACAATGCGCTCTCCGTAGGGAAAGCTGAAAGCAGCGAATACACTGTCCAGTCTTCTGGCTTTTCGCCACCATTTTCCTTTATCTGGCCTTCTGCCTCACCAATAAGATACTCAAACTCAGCGGGAACCTCACTATTCCGGTCTTCCCGCAGCAAAGAAGTGAGGGCATGAACACCTCTCGATGCCTGCCCTCTTGCATAGTCTCTTATACTTTCATTGCTACCCGCTGCAGCGTCCTTCACAGTCTGTGGCACAAAGAAGTACCAGCGGATTGTAGGTGACAGGAGCAAAGCAGCAACAACTATGACGAGTAAGACCAGAAGCACACGCCCTGTCTTTTTCACTTTTTATTCGTCCTTCTTCTCCGCCTCTGCGTTCTCTTTCACTCCGATAACGCCAGCTTCGCCATTATTCTCTACAGCTTTGACTTCCTCAGCCTTTGTTTCTTCAGCTTTTGCTTCTGCCTTCTTAGGAGCAGTCTTTGCTGCATCCTTGTTGACGACAGAAGAGATAGCGCTCTTAGAGAACTCAATACGTGCGGAGTCATCGACTTTGACAATAACAGTCTGCTCTTTTACAGTGACAATTGTTCCATGGATACCACCAATGGTAACAACTCTATCGCCCTTCTTCATAGCAGCGAGCATAGCTTTAGTTTCCTTATCCCTCTTCTTCTGAGGTCTGATGATAAGGAAATAGAAAATAAGAATTATGAGTACAAACGTAATAATAGTAGTAGTCATCTGACCCTGCATTTCTTTACCTCTCAGTTCGTAATACTCGAAAAGTAGCATCTATGATGAACAGCAGTCAAGCGAAGCCAATTCCAGAGATGCAAACTGCAAATAGAAAGCGGCGAGTCACCCCGCCGCAAACGAATCATCAAAGTGCAAGTTTGTCAATCGCAACAATATCACCTTTACTATCATAGCAGTACAGATAATAAGTAAGCGAAGCAGTCAGGCCATTATTGTACCCGACAATGTATTTGATGTTTTCTGATATATAGCTGTCATTGTAGTAATAGGTTATACCATCTGCAGTAGTTACGATTGCATTTCCGAAGCTGTCATCAGTCACTTCACGACCTGTAGTATCTCCATTGGTGCTATCAATAATGTCATAGTCATGGAAACCTGTCTCAACAGGTGTTTCATTGCTGTTTGCCACAATGTCATCAGCAACCACGCGGATAAGGTATGTACCCTGTGTTTCACCTGATCCGTTAAGCATCACTGCATAGGTTGTGCCCATGAGTTTAAAGCTACTGTAACGGCTATTTGTATTCGTGATGACAAACACTCCTTCATCATTCTTTCTCACATCGACACCAGAAGGCTCAGAATCACCAGCAAAATATACAAGCTCCTCTCCTGAATTGGATCCGACTGTGTCTGAATTAAACCAGCTATATTCTTCAAGATTCTCGTCGGAAGAAACAGGCAGGTAATAACCAACATACTCAAAGCCGACAACACTGCCGTTGTTACTGCAGTTTTGGACAGTAATGGCATCGTCTTCAAGATTCTTTGTCATAATTGTCCTGTTTCCGATGAAAATCGACGCCCAGTTGCCCACTATGTCGCCATTGTTGACACAGTCCGTGAAAGTAGCTGTCGAATTTTCCAGATAACCGCCGAGGAATGGCGCTCCGTATGTGAGGTAATCCATGTCGGCATTGTTGACACATCCTGTCATCTCCAGTGCGGCATTGAATACCTGGCTGATGAACAGAGAGGCATTTGAACCTAGCTCATCGAAATCACCATAGACGCTGACATTCTCGAAAATGATCTTTGCATTCTCATTCCTTACCATGGCTGTATTGGAACCAAACCAGTTTCCATAGACTGTAATCGGCAGGTACTCATCCGGCTTGTATTCAAGATTCCTTATAGCACTATCCAGCAATGCACCTATCAGATTACCAGTATCGGTCCATGCATACTGTGAGCTTGTCAGCAGTGTTTCCTGTTCGTCTGTACAATTCTCACTCAAGATGGATTCAGTGACGCCTGAGAGCTCATGTCCTTGGAAATCAAGTTCTCCTCTGAATACTGGAATTATCGGGGAACGCATGCCCTCATACAGCTCTATGTCATCATAGACCTTGAAATAGTAATAAGCGTCAGCTGACTCTGCCATCTTCTTCGAAAGCGTAGATATATATGCAAACTGATCAGCATTGTAAATCCTGTATGGATCCTCAGCTGTACCAGTGCCTCCACCAAACCAATCAGTAACCTGGTCTGCTGTCTCGCCTACAATGACATCTGTATTGTCAACAGTGACCAAAGAATCTGCAGGGAGCGAGATGACTGGAGTCGAATCTTCTGTAAAGTCAAAAGCTCCATCAGTTTCATTGACTTCTATTTTTGTCTCAAGTGGAAACGGCGCAGCTTGAACTGAAGTCTGGAAAGTATGAGATAATCCATCAACTGCATACTTAAGAGTTTCAATTACTTCAATATCAAAAGAGACAACAGGAATTTCTGTAGTTCCTCCCGAGCGCTGAGCCATACGAATGCCGGAAATTCCTGCAGTTGACTGCTCTGCATTATAAACCAGGCGCAGATGTCCTTCATTGATTACGAGATTCTTCTCCGCAACTGGATATTCATCAAAGGTGACATCCTGTGTATACACACCATTGATGACTTTTCTTTCAGTTGATAATCCTTCAGGAGTCGATGCTTTTTCACACTCCAGCACATTGCTGAAATCTGAACTTTGCAGGAAAGAAATGATTACTGCTGCACTTTCAGAAGCTTTTTCGTCTGAATCCTGATGAATAGGTGGGAGTATACCCCCCCCATTCCATTTTGATTACAAGAAAACAAAAGCATGGTTGCAGCTAAAATAAGAAATGCTTTTCTCATATACCCCATCCTTATGCAAACACAATTTTAACAGGAATAAAGAGAATATGACAGCCAATCCTATACCAAAGCCAAGAATATTATCCAAAAAAAATGTTAAATTCATCATATCTGACCAGCGAAGGAACAAAACTATTGGAAACCCTAAAGATTGCATTTACCTGAAGACTGATGATCCTTCAGAAGCAGGAACTGCAGAATGTTGGCTCCTCAAAATCTACAGCTCTTTGAAATACGGAACAATATCAACATAGCTGCCATTTTCAAGCCTGAAGCCTCCTTTGATGATGCCAAGAGGATGGAAGCCAAGACTCTCATAAAGATGACGCGCATGGATGTTTGAGGCCACAACCGCGTTGAATTGCATGATACGGAAACCGTGCTCTCTTGCTTTCTCCAGAGAATCTTTCACAAGAGCCTCTCCAATATGCAGGCCGCGAAGTTTTGAAGAGACTGCATAGCTAGCGTTGGCAATATGGCCACAGCGTCCTACATTATTAGGATGAAGAATGTATAAGCCTTGAACTTCATCCCTCTCGACAGCCACTGCTGCCACAGTCTGAGATGAGAAGAAAGAAGCTGCGTTTTCCTCTGTAAGAGGTTCATCCTGAGGAAAAGCATTGCCTTCTGCGACAACTTCATTCCAAAGCACAATCATTTGTATAAGATCTTCGTTCCTGTATGTTCTGATTTCCATATTGCTATCAAAAAGCAAAGCGGCAAAGCCTGTGCCCTGCCGCTCTGTATCAATGATGTTTTATTACATCATTCCTCCACCCATGCCTGGATTTGCTGGAGCTACTGGCTCCTTGGAAGAAATATCTGTAACTGCGCACTCTGTTGTAAGGATGAGAGATGCAATTGATGCTGCATTCTGAAGTGCGGATCTTGTAACCTTTACAGGATCGATGATTCCGCTCTCAACCATGTTGACCCACTTCATTGCGTTAGCATCGAAGCCAACACCCGCCTTCTCCTTCTTGCAAGTATCAGCGATGATGGATCCATCAACACCTGCGTTCTCCGCAATCTGTCTGATAGGTTCCTCAAGAGCGCGGATGACGATTCTGTAACCAACCTTCTCTTCTTCAGAGAGAGCGGAAAGATCAGTCTTCTGAAGCTCATTGACAGCCTGGACAAGTGCGACACCGCCACCAGGGATAACACCCTCTTCGATAGCTGCACGTGTTGCGCTGAGTGCATCTTCAACTCTATGCTTCTTCTCCTTGAGCTCAACTTCTGTGGCTGCACCAACATTTACAACAGCAACGCCACCAGCAAGCTTAGCAAGTCTCTCCTGGAGCTTCTCTCTGTCGTAATCAGATGTGCAATCCTCGATCTGCATCTTGATCTGTGCGATTCTGTCGCGGATAGCTTCAGATGAACCTGCACCATTGATGATAGTAGTGTTTTCCTTCTCTACCTTGATGTTCTTTGCTCTGCCAAGCATTGAGAGATCTGCATTCTCAAGCTTCATGCCAAGCTCTTCTGTAATGACCTGACCACCTGTAAGGATTGCAATATCCTCAAGCATAGCCTTTCTTCTGTCACCGAAACCTGGAGCCTTGACAGCTACAACATTGAGCGTTCCTCTAACAGCGTTGAGTACGAGAGTCGCAAGAGCTTCGCCATCAACATCTTCTGCGATAATGAGAAGAGGCTTGCCAGACTGTGCAACCTTCTCAAGAATCGGGAGAAGATCCTTCATTGCAGAAATCTTCTTGTCATAGATAAGAATATATGGGCTGTCGAGCACAGCTGTCATTGTATCTCTGTTGTTGCAGAAATAAGCTGAGAGATAGCCGCGGTCGAACTGCATGCCTTCCACGAAATCAACAGTAGTCTCAATAGTCTTTGACTCTTCAACTGTAATGACGCCATCCTTGCCAACTTTATCCATAGCGTTGGCAATCTCATCACCGATTGTCCTATCATTATTTGCAGAGATAGAAGCGACCTGGGCAATCTCTTCCTTGTCCTGGATCATCTTTGCCTGGCTCTTGATGCAACTGACAGCATCTGCGACAGCTTTATCGATACCCTTCTTGATTCCCATCGGGCTGACACCAGCAGCAACGCTCTTCATTCCTTCCTTGGTTATGGACCATGCAAGGACAGTTGCAGTTGTTGTTCCGTCTCCTGCGACATCATTGGTCTTTGAGGCAACTTCCTTGAGAAGCTGTGCGCCCATGTTCTCGAACGGATCCTCAAGCTCGATTTCACGCGCAACTGATACACCATCCTTAGTGACTGTAGGTGCACCATATTTCTTATCAAGGAGAACAAGTCTTCCCTTAGGACCAAGTGTTGTCATAACTGCCTTGGAAATCTTCTCCACACCATTAACAAGAGACTTTCTAGCCTCTTCATTGAACTGAAGCTGCTTTGCCATATCTATATATCTCCTTATTCAATCTTCATAGCAGCAACAAAACTGCCAACAGATAAGATATAAACAAACATCAAAACCGGCAAGGCCACTTAAAGAATAATAGCAAATACAGATGACAGAGAGAACGCGAAAAGCCCAGAAAGGAAATTCACAGCATCATTATCGATCCAGCGGATACCTCTGACTCTCTCGTTCTTCTCTCCATTTTCTATCTCAGCCTCCGTCAGCGAACCATCTTTTCTTCTGTACGCAGCTTGAAGCGTGGCACCTAGAAGCGAGTCGAAGACAGACCCGAGGAAACCTGTTGATGTGATGATCAACACAGAGGAGATGGATGATGTGAATGTTCCCATGAAAAGGAGAGCTATCAAAAGAGAGGAAAGTACTCCCGCTGATAACCCTAGCACTGTGATGCCACCAGATATTCCTTTTGGTACACGTGTGAACGTGACAATCGAAACTGGATCCTTGTGACTCAGAGAGCCTATCTCTCCCGAGAGCGTGTCAGCTTCCGCTTCTGCAAGGCATGAGGCAAAAGCGATAAGAAAAGCCTCAGGGTATGATGATAAGCGATAAAGCACCAGTGAAAGCGCAGCAGGCAGTCCATTCGCCACTACCTGAGCCATATCTCGTCCGTTTCGTTCCTTATTGGGATGCACTATCCGGCTCACCGATGATGCAGAGATGAAAAAGAAGAGGAACATCACTAGTCCAGATACTGCGCCTGTATACATGACAACAAAACCAAGGAGTACGGCCGCAAGTGTTCCGCTTCTTGTCAAAAAGCGCGCCTTGAGCGCAATCAATGCCGCGATTGCCATCAGGACAAGAATAAGCACGACGCGCAAAGACATTGAGAGAGAGAAGAAAAGTGAATCCAGATAGAGTGTCCAGGATCTCATAGAACCTCCGCAAGTACTGCTGTGACTAAAGGAACTGTAAGGTTGTCAAAGCCCGATGGAGAAAAACACTCGACAGCACTGATGACGGCAGCAGAGAGCAGGCATGAATATCTTGGCACATCTGAGAAGAGGAGAAAGACTATCATCGTCATGAGCAACATGCATAAAGATCCTTGCAATGTCTTCTTCCCGATTCTGACAGTACCATAACGCATGCCTGCAATTGCAGCTGTACCATCTCCTATCCCCATCGTCAGCATCGCTGTCACCACTGCAGCAGGCGAGAGAAGACTGCTATTGTAAGCAATGACTAGCACAAGCATTGAGAACGGGTAAAGCACGAGTCCCGCAAGCCTCTCACCACGCATTTTCCCTATGAGGATATTCACAGCGATGAAGACGACAGGACCTACAAGTCTCAAATATGGGCTATCAAGAAAAAGTACAGGGAATACAGTGAAAGCAACAGCGATGTGAACAAACTTCCTTGCGCCCTCTGCCGTCATGAACCTGCGAAGAAGCGATGAGATGACAAGTACTGCGATAACATAAATGAATGTCAGAAGGAGCAAAAGCAAATCACTCACCAGCTTCTACCTCCACCACCTGAGAAGCCACCACCTGAAAAACCTGAAGAGCCTCTTCCTGTCGCTGATCCTCCCCTGTTCTGCTTCGGTGGCATGACAGCTGGAGCATAGACTCTGTTCCAGCGCCTTGCGAAACCTGCGATGTAAAGAACATCACCGCTTCCTGTATACCATCGTGGCATCTCTGTGTAGATATCTTGGAACTTGAGAGCCCAGCGCTCCTCAACTCCGAGCGCGATCGCATAGGAAAGCACATGGTAGAAGTACTCTGGATCCTCATCGACCAGTTTCTCTATGCGGTCTTTCTCGACTTTTTCGATAAACTCACGATAACCAAGAATCTCAGCAAGATGAACGCTGAGGAAATCGCTGCGTTTGTTTATCGCAGAAGCGAATGAAAGAGAAACAAGCAAGGAGGAGAGGAAGAAAGCTGTCTCAATTATAGCAACAGTCGACGGCATACCGATTACCACAAGAACGTTGCTTATGAATACGAGCAAGAAGAGAAAGACAAAAGCAGCAGGTGCAAATAATTTCAGGCGAAAGCCCCGCCCTCTCATCTTCTTCTCAGCATCGGATGCGATCTTAGAGAAAACGAAATAGCCCATAAACGATGGGACCAAAGCAAAAAGTGTCAGGAATCCGGGAAAGATCAATGTTGAAGCAATAGCATGAAGGACAACAGGGATTGCTAGAAGCTTGACAACCATCTTCCTTATACTCTCCGACTGTGGCGATGCGAACGCTCTTGGCCCTGTGTAGGATGCAGCCGCAACTTTCTTCACGTTCTCAAGCTTCAACACAAAACCATCTTTCCTGAGTGTCATGGCATCGACTGTATCAGAAGCAGAGAAAAACGCCTGAAATAGCTTCTGCTCCGATTCAGGGGCATCATCTCCTAGCTCTCCAGTCTTCATGATGAGAAAGTCCCTTCCTTCCTTTTCGCTGATAGTCAACAAGCCTTTATCAGCCCAGTATATCAACATAGCGGATACAGCGCTGTTCTCCAGGCACCCATTGTATATGTACCCTGTATCGAGAGGGTTCATGCCCTCAGGGGGCTCAAAGCGCACAGGAACTGTCAGAGCATCATCGCGTCCATGCTTATGCCATAGCAATGCAGCGACAGCGACCATGAGGATATCAACAAAGAGAGAGAGGAAGAACGATAGCTTTGTTAAATCGAGAGGGGCTTCCGCTGCATCGAAATAGCCTTCATCCATCTCAACTCTTATCGTCATTCCATAGCCGTATGGCAGTGCCTGGTACTCCCCCCTGATAGTCCTTCCATCAGCAGAGAGCTCAAAAGGCAGCAGCTCAGAGGAACCATAAGGACCATATGTAAGCCAGATTCTTTTCTCAGAGACAGGATAAGGCAATGTAATAGAGAAAGAGACATTATCCATCCCCGACTCCCAGGCATCCGGCGTGACAATATTGTAGTAAATCTCATCATAGTCATCATAAACATCGGCTCCGAGAGCGTAATCATACTCAATGGAATATCTGTAAGGGCCTCCCGTCAGCAGATGCTCTGAGTCTCCAAAACGGAGCATGATGTTTTCCCTGCCCTTCTCAATAGCGGCATGAGGCGTTGTGACAATATTCTCAACATCAGCTCTTACGTTGCCGAAGCGATACTGTATATCACGCAGAAATCCATGCGATGGTGTTGCATACTCAACTTCAATATCCTCTTTGATATGCATCGATCTCGCGTTATCAACAACAATGGAGAGTGCATAATCATCCACATGCATCGCAGCGGAGAGAGGAAGCAAGGAAATTACCATGACCAGGAGAAGGACAGCTCTTCTCATCAGAACCTCACATCGACTCTTTCCCTGTCGCCAGCATCAATTTCGATGTAATTCCTCTTCCCGAAATGAAAGAGAGAGGCAATCAGAGATGAAGGGAATACCATAATCTTGTCGTTGTACTCCCTCACAATCGCGTTATAGTACTTTCTGGCATTGGCAAGCGTAGCCTCCAGCCTTGTCAGCTCTCCTTGAAGCGCAATGAAGTTCTGATTAGCTTTCAGCTCTGGATAGCTTTCTGCTATTGCAAACAATCGTCCAAGCGCTGTTGAAAGCTCCCCTTCAGCTCTCATTCTCTCGTCACCCTGGAGAGAAGAAGCTTTGCTGCGTGCGGAAACAACACTCTCAAGAGCTTCCTTCTCATGGCTGGCATAACCTTTGATGGTCTCAACCAGATTGGGAATCAAATCAGCTCTCTCTTTGAGATGGGCATCAATGCCAGCTTCCGCTTCATCCCCCTTGTTCCTGAGTTTCACAAGCGAGTTATATGATGTGACAGCCCAAAGCAGAATGATTGCAACAAAAAGAACAACTATAATAAGAACAATCACAAAATGCCTCCACTAATATAATACTTTGTACATTCCTTTTCTGAACAGAGGAAAATACTAATTGCAAGCTTATCGTCAAAGCGTTAATATTGCATACGTATTGCATACTTATGCATTTTTTTCAGGAGAATAAATGAAAGAACGACATAATCGTCTTACAGTTGTCAAAGAATTAATCAGAAACAACAGGATAGACAACCAGGACACACTGCTGGAACTATTGAAGAAGGAAGGCTACAACGTAACGCAAGCCACGCTCTCAAGGGATTTGAAGATGCTCAAAGTTGGCAAAATCTCAGATGGCTGGTCTGGCTATTACTATACGCTTCCGGAAAGTGATTTAGTCAGTGAATCCGAGAAAAGTTACATACAGGACGTAAGAAGAGGTATAATCTCGATAGAGTTCTCAGGAAACTTCGGGGTGATCAAGACAAGACCTGGACATGCCAACAGCGTGGGCTTTGCGCTAGATGTGCTTGCGCTCCCTGAAATTCTCGGAACTGTAGCAGGCGATGATACTATCTTCGTCATTCTCCGCGAAGGGATGACGAAAGAGGATCTTCTGGAAAGTTTCAATGCGAGAATCCCTGAGATAAAGGAGTGAGAGGATGGAATATATCAATCTTGACAAAACAAAAGGGTACAAAGCTCTTCTTGATGCGAAGAAGAGCAACGTAAAGGAGCTATTAACACCGGAAAGAGTGAAGACTCATGATATCCAGCTGGGTGGAGGCCTCAGATACAACTGGGCAGCTATGCCGCTTTCAGATGAGACTGTCAGCTTATTGCAAGCACTTGCCGATGAAGTAGATGTTATCAGCAAATACAAGGAATTGCTTTCTGGTGCCGTCATGAACACCGGAGAGAAGCGTCTCGTACTCCATCATCTCACACGAGGGAATGTACTTGGAAAGAAAATTGTCGCAGATGGAGAAGACAAAGACGAATTCTACAAAGGCGAGCTCGAGAGAATCAAAGCTTTCTCAGAGGCTGTCAGAAATGGCAAGATCACCGGTTCCACAGGCAAAGCATTCACAACAGTATGCCAGATAGGTATTGGTGGTTCTGACCTCGGTCCAAGAGCTCTCTACCTCGCGCTCAAAGGCTGGGCGGATGGCAACAGCGTGAAACAACTGAAAGGTGAATTCATCTCTAACGTAGATCCTGACGATGCAGCTGCTGTAATTGAACGCTTGGATTTCGAGACAACGCTCTTCATCCTCGTTTCCAAGAGTGGTACAACGCAGGAGACTCTCACAAACAGAGATCTAGTACTGGAAACGCTGAAGAAGTCACCAATCAAAGGTTTCGATCCTTCAAAGCACATGGTTGCTGTGACAAGCAAGACATCTCCTCTTGCTTCAGATAGCTCAATGCTTGAAGTTTTCTTCATGGATGATTACATCGGAGGTCGATACTCATCCACATCAGGAGTCGGTGGTGTAGTACTGTCGCTCGCGTATGGATTCGATACATTCAAAGCACTCCTCGATGGTGCGCATGAAGAAGATGTTCTTGCAACAGAGAAAGACATCACCAAGAACGGAGCCTTGATGGATGCGCTTGCAGGTTTCTATCTGAGGAATATTGCGGGATATCCTGCAACTGCAATCCTTCCCTACTCACAGGCTTTATCACGCTTCCCAGCGCACCTCCAGCAGCTCGATATGGAATCAAACGGAAAGCATGTGAACAGAAATGGAGAGAAGATAAGCTATCCTACAGGGCCTGTCATCTTCGGCGAGCCTGGAACAAATGGCCAGCATTCATTCTATCAGCTTCTGCATCAGGGAACAGATATCATTCCATTGCAGTTCATCGGCTTCAAGAAGTGCCAGTATGGCAAAGATATCATAACAGCGGGTTCCTACAGCCAGACAAAGCTCAATGCGAATCTCTCTGCCCAGATTGCAGCATTTGCAAGAGGCAAAGATGATGAGAATCCAAATAAAGAATTCGATGGTAACAGACCATCTTCTCTGATATATGGCGATGAGCTTACACCAAAAGCACTCGGAGCGCTTCTTGCACACTACGAGAACAAAGTCATGTTCCAAGGTTTCATCTGGAATCTCAACTCTTTCGATCAGGAAGGCGTGCAGCTAGGTAAAGTACTTGCGAAGAAAGTCCTGGCAGGCTGCGAAGGCGATGAACTTCTGAAAGCTTATGCTGATCTTCTGATCTGACTGCAAGAATCAAGATAGAGATTGATGCTGAATCCCGCTTCTATCAAATGAGGCGGGATTCTTGCTGATATTTGAGAAAGGGCCAACGATGATTGCTGGCCCTTTAGTTGTACGTACATTCTCAGAGATATACTTTCCCGTTGCGGAAAAGCTCTAGGAATTTCTCTTGCGAATCAATATGCTTGTCCGTTGATGTTATAGCCGCGTAGTGTCCATCCCCTTTGAGAATTCGTCCTTTGACATTATCGCTGAACATGATATCCAGCATCTTGAGAATTGTCTCTCTGATTTTCGAGTCAAGCACAGGTGTTGCGATCTCAACGCGTCTATCGACATTCCTTGTCATCAAGTCAGCAGAGGAGATGTACATCTCGCCAGAGCCAAAGCTGTAAATCCTTGAATGTTCCAGGAAGCGTCCGACAATAGACAATATCGTTATGTTATCAGTCAGGTTCTTCACGCCTGGAAGCAGACAAGCTATGCCACGGATCAGAAGCTTGACTGTGACACCAGCTTTAGAAGCCTCAACAAGCTTATCGATCATGTCCTTATCTGAAAGGGAATTCATCTTGCATGTTATGGATCCCTCTTTGCCTTTAGCAATCTCCTTGTCCATCGCAGCTAGTATGCCAGCTTTAAGCGAAGCAGGAGCCACCAGCAAACGTCCATAACCGGCATCGAGATTAAGAGTTGCCAGATTGCGGAAGAAAGCCACACCATCCTGTCCGATTTCCTTATCCGACGTGATGATATTAAGATCCGTATACTGCTTTGCAGTACTCTCATTGTAATTGCCCGTGCCAAGATGTGTGATGTATCTCACCTCACCTTTATCCTGCAATACAATCGAGATGATCTTCGAGTGCACTTTATAATTTTCAATTCCGTAGAAGACTGTACAGCCGGCTTCCTGCAGCTGCTGTGCGTAACTCAGATTGGACTCTTCATCGAAGCGTGCGCAAAGCTCCATGACGACAGAGACATCTTTGCCATTCTCTGCAGCACGTGACAGAGCCGCCACTACGCGTGAATTCTTGGCAAGACGATAGATTGTTATCTTTATATTCGAAACTCTCGGATCATCCGCGCACTCTTCAAGAAGCCAGAGAAGCGGGTCCATCGTCTGGAATGGATAAGCCAGGAAGACATCCTTGCGCAAGACAGTATCAATCATGTTGCCTCTCTGAAGATCTGCAGGAACACTGCCTTTGAATGAAGGATATCTAAGCTTAGGCAGCATCTCGACAGGGAAGAACTCATCAAGTTGATACATATACTTGTATGAGAAGCAGCCAGAGACGAGGAACACTTGATTCTTCTTTATACCAAGATATTTAATAAGGAACTGCCTGAGATCTTCAGATGGTGTATTCATCTCAAGCCGTACAGCAGCTAGCGTTCCTCTGCTTTCAACTTTATTCTTGATAAGCTTTGAGAAATCGAAATCATATTCGATATCAGCATCCTCAACAGAGACTTCAAAATCCGCATTCCTGGTTACACGCAGAAGTGACTTCTCTTTCACTGTCGAACCGGGGAAGAGAAGATCCCCAAAAAGATATAGAAGGCTCTCGGAAGGAATCAGTTTGACTTTCCTGCCACCGCTGAGCTTCACAAGGTCAGGGATGCGTCGCCCCATCGAGACAACTCCGAACATCTCGCGACCATCGCGCTCGAGACGCAGTACAAGATAAAGCCGCTGATTCTCAAAGCGGATCATCGGATGTTTTGCATCGAGCACAAGCGGAGAGAGGAACGGCATCATGTTTTCCTGGAAGAATCTGAACGCTTTGGTCTTCATGCTCTCAGAGATTGACTGTGGAGTCAGGATATCGACACCAGCAGTCTTCAGCTCTTTGCGCAGCTTGTTGAATGTCTCATCAGATTTCCTGTACAAACTAGGCAGAAGCCCAAGAATCATCTCAATCTGATCGCGTGCATTCATTCCAGTCTTATTATCAATATAGGTCGGCGAATGCAGTTCCAGATTGAGAAGAGAACCAAGCCTAACCCTAACGAACTCATCGAGGTTAGAGATGAAAATCGAAAGGAAACGGCAGCGCTCAAGCAAAGGATTCTGAGCATCCCGTGCCTGATCAAGAACTCTCTTGTCAAACTGAAGCCAGGAGTATTCCCTGTTTATATAAGGTGGTCTTATAGCTACATTATCTTCCTTATTCATATAAAAACCTCATCGGTCAGCTCACAGCCTCTCGCTGTGAGGAAATATTCAAAGGCAAGGGTTTTCGGTAGACCTCCGCCCCGCCAGTGCACGAAATGCACCTTACAGGCCTCCTCGTGCAGGAGTCAATACAGATTACATTCCTGCATCAGCAGATTCTTGACTATTCTCTTCCATCAGGATCCGCAGATATCCATCCTTGACTCCTTTATCTGAAATTATCAACTCATCTGTAGAGAAGATACTTGCTATCTCTTCTGCAAGGATTGCTGAAGGAATAAGCGTGTGGACTTTCTCTGGTACATTGCGGATAAGTATCAGTGAACGCTCATCTGAAGCAATAAGATGCTTGATCATCTTCCTCAGCTTCTTTCTTGCCATCGTCTTGAACGAACTGTCAGGAATGGAATAGTGATCCGCATAAACAGCGTAAAGAGCTTCCGCATTGCTGCCAGTTAGCACGATATGCTTAAATCCCTTTCCAGGGAAGACAGAGTTTTTCTCTATCGTTTTATCTATCTGATGCCTCATCCGCTTCACATCATCCTTGTCCGGATACATGCCATCAAAAGTCTGGAAGAGCGCAGCCGGCCCGATATCAAGCGTAAACATGCTGTCTTTACTGGAATTATCCATATCTATGAAAGAGGATGAATAGCCTCCGATATCAAGCAGCATAGTACTTCCGAGGGCTGTGTATTCACGGTTGGCTATATAATCAGCATATGCTTCAGCCTGCCCGTCAAGATTGTTTACAGGAAGCCCTGTTCCTGCCTTGATTGCTTCAGCGACTTCGCCATAATTGCGAATGATTCTCATCGATGCCGTCGAGATTATATGCACGCTATCTGTACCGACTTTGGCAGCAGCCTCCATCAGATATCTGATAGAATCGACTACTTTCTCAATACCACGTTCAGAGAGCTTCCCTTTCTTTGACATATAGCCAAGAATCGATACAGAACGTCTAAGCCCAACAACGGGAACCATCATCTCCCCGCTCACTTCCTCAACGAGAAGAGAAAGCGAGGTACTGGAGAAATCTATTACAGCAATCTTCACGCTTCATCTCCGAAATAGATGCCAATAGCTCTTGCCATTGCGATTCTCTGATCGTTCTCAGGTACTGACTTAGCCTTACCTGCAATGTCCTCAAGCTTATTGTAAGTAACATGGTTATCACGCATAGCGACAGTAACACCGAAGTTGCCACGCTTTACCAGTTCTCCTGCAAATGAACCCATCTCTGTAGAGAGGAATCTGTCATAAGGAGATGGTGAACCGCCCCTCTGCAGATGGCCAGGAACAACGACTCTTGTCTCAACTTCTGCCTGTTCCTCGATGTAGGCAGCCAGTTTTTCAGTTCCTGTAGCTCTGCCTCCTCTGTATTCCAGCCTCTCCTGCTTCTTCATCTTCGCCTCTTCACGGCTCATCGCGCCTTCCGCGATAGCGATGATGTTGAAAGCCTTGCCAGAGTCAAGTCTCTTCTTAACCATCTTAACGACTGTATCGGGATTATAAGGAATCTCTGGAATGAGAATTATATCAGCACCGCCTGCAACACCTGCATAGAGCGTAAGCCATCCAACTTTATTGCCCATCAGCTCAATAAGCATCGTGCGGCCATGGCTTGCGGCTGTCGTGTGTATACGGTCGATGCATTCTGTCGCGATATCTACAGCAGTGTGAAAGCCGAATGTGACATCAGTTCCCCAGATATCGTTATCGATGGTTTTGGGGATTCCTACAACATTGAGTCCTACAGATGAAAGAAGAGCGGCTGTCTTATGAGTACCAGCACCGCCAAGTGTGACGAGAACATCAAGTCCCAATGCTTTGTAGTTTTTCTTCATCAAATCGAGCTTGCTCTGCCCGTTTCTGTCCTCTTCAGTCATCTTCTTGAACGGCTGACGCGAAGTACCGAGAATCGTACCGCCAACATTTAGGATTCCAGAAAAATCAGAAGGCTGCATCTTCCTGGCTTCTTTCTCTATCAGCCCGAGATACCCTTCTGAGATACCAATCAGCTCAGCATCCTTAATATTATTGAAAACATATTTTGCGAAACCGCGGATAACTGCATTCAAACCCGGGCAATCGCCACCACTTGTAAGTATACCAATCTTCATTAGCCAACCTCCATGCTCTTGAGTCTATCATACAAATGAATGAAGCAGTAACGGAAAGCATCTAATTCTCCAACATTCGTGTCAATATACAAGCACGCTGATGTTATTTTTCTGGAAATTCTGAGAGAAAAATAGCTGTCTCTTATACACATCTGACGCT
>JADIMT010000001.1 GCA_017694595.1 Candidatus Ornithospirochaeta stercoripullorum
CTTCTCACTAATTCTGATTATGGCTTTCAGTTCGACTGTAGGCTATGCGCTTTCAAAATTTAGGTTCAAGATAAATAAAAAGCTCTATTCGTTCTTGACGCTTGGCATCATGATACCTGTCCAGATTACGCTTATACCGCTTTTTATCTTCTACAGCAGGATGGGGATACTCAACACGACATTCTCTCTCGTGTTGCCTCAGGTCGGATTCGCTATTCCGCTTTCTGTTATGCTTTTTGTCAATTTCTATCAGTTTGTGCCTAATGAATTGATTGAGGCTGCCACCATTGATGGTTGTTCGCCTTATGGAATTTTCTTCAAGATCATGATGCCAATGGCTCAGAATACATTCATCACAATCGCATCGATGTATTCTATCCTGATTTGGAATGACTTCATCTTTGCCAATACATTTATCAGCAAAAGCGCGGCAAAGACTGTGGCTATGGGCTTGAAAGACTATGTAGGCGCATTTGGCAATGTTGACTGGGGATTGACGTTTGCTGCAATAGCTGTCTCTATTCTTCCTCCTATGATTGTCTATTTCGCACTCAACAAACACGTAACTGCAGGTATGGCAGCAGGGGCAACGAAAGGATGAGCAATATCTTCGACAGGACAAAACTTGAAAGCAGGGCTATCACAGCAGAGAACAGAAAAGGAGAGAAGGGAAGAGGAGGTATTGCCTCTTCCTTTCTTGGTCCTTCAAGAAAAGGTTCCCCATGTCTGAAAGGAATAAAGAGCGGTGAGACTGTTACGCTGTGTGATATCAATGGGCCTGGCATGATCAGGCACATATGGATGACTGTTGATGACAGGACATCGGATGCAGAGCGGTTCGTTCTCAGGGATATCGTGCTGAGAATGTATTGGGATGGTGAGGAGAATCCTTCTGTGGAGGTGCCGCTGGGTGATTTCTTCCTTCTTGGTTTCGGTGAGAGCTACACAGTTGATTCAGCTTTGATTTCTGTAATTCCATCGAGAGGTATGAATAGCTATATACAGATGCCGTTCAGAAAGAATGCTGTGATAACAATCGAGAATCAACACAGGAATCCTATACCAGCCTTCTTTTTCCAGATTGATTACACACTTGGCGATGATGTGTCTGATGCGCTCTACTTCCATGCTTCATGGAGGCGGGAACGATATACAGAAAAGCGCAGAGATTACACAGTGCTAGATGGTGTTGAAGGCGATGGTGTATATCTTGGTACCTTTATTTGTTTGTCAGCGTTGGAACGCTATTGGTGGGGTGAGGGTGAGTTCAAGTTTTTCATAGATGGAGATGATGAATTCCCTACTATATGCGGAACTGGCATGGAGGATTATTTCGGAGGATCCTGGAGCTTTGCTGGAACAGATAGCAATGGAAGGACTTTCGAGAAGACATATTGCACACCATATCTTGGTTATCCTTTCTACAGCCACCATGATGCTTCTCTTTTCAATAAATACCATAATGATGACTGCCCACCGATGAGAGCATTCTATCGCTGGCATCTTCCTGATCCGATTTATTTCCATTCTGATCTGAAGCTTACAGTTCAGCAGATTGGAGTATCATATGGCGGGCTTTTTGAACGGCAGGATGATCTCTCCTCCGTTGCGTATTGGTATCAGAGTGAACCACATAAAGCATTCAGGGAGCTTTTGCCTGCCTGTGAGAGGTGGCCAAGATGAGATATCGTCCACAATATCATTTTACAGCTTCACACGGGTGGATCAATGATCCTAATGGGCTTGTTTACTATAAAGGCCATTACCACTTATTTTTTCAGCATAATCCAGATTCTCTCGTTTGGGACAAGATGCACTGGGGGCATGCAATCAGCGAGGATCTGGTCCATTGGACAGAACTTCCGATAGCGCTATACCCTGATGAGTGTTATGAGAATGATGATCGAGGTGGATGTTTTTCCGGCTCTGCTGTAATCGTCGGCGATAGACTGTTTCTGTTCTACACAGCCTCTTCGGGTGGTTATCAGAGTCAGTGCATCGCTTATACAGATGATGGCTTCAATTTCCATAAATATGATAATAATCCTGTGATAATGCCACATTCAGGCATTCATGATTCAAGAGATCCCTTTATCTTCAAGCGGGGGAATAAGTATGACATTCTTCTTGGCTTTGATGGCCATATAGAGCTTTATGAGGCAGATGATCTTCGCTACTGGAGTGATAAAGGAACGTTTTTCAGCTTTGATAAATCCACTGGAACGATAGCCGAATGTCCTTCAATATTTGAGGAGGACGGTAAGAGTTATCTTTCCTTTTCTCCAATTTCATATGGAACAGAAGGGCATAATGTCTTATTCGTCGAAGGTAATATAGAAAATAGTATATTCTGTGAACAGCGAAGGTTCGCTGCTGACTATGGTCCTGATTACTATGCTTTGCAGACTTTTGCAGATAAGAGAGGTAAGAGAGTTGGTATAGCCTGGGCAAATGGCTGGCAATGGATGAGGGATTTCAAAGGCTTTGGTCCAACAGAAGAGGAAGGATGGAGAGGCTTCTTGACATTCCCCCGCATATTCTATGTGAAGGATGGACATCTCTGCTCTTATCCTGTACCTGAAGCTGAAGCTTGTTATAAAGAACTGGTTATTGATGAAGAGATTACAGCAGGAAAGATGGCAGTATCTCTTTCTGATACGGATTCATTCCACCTTTCTCTTCTGCTTGATCCTTTTTCTGGCGATATCCCGCCAATGGAGATTGGTATATATAAAGACAAAATCAGAAGTCTTTGCATGGTTGTTGATTACCGCTCTCTAAGAGTTTTTCTTTATGAAAACTCAGCAAAAGGGGAGATTGAGAGAATCTTTTCTGCTCCAATTTTGCAAGGTCCTCTCTCTATCGATATCTTTGCTGATAGAGCTTCTACTGAAATATATTTCAATAAAGGATTCTCTTCTTTTTCTATCAATGCGTATCGTCAGGATGGTTTTTCTGGGCCATGGCTTAGAGCTCTCTCTGGAGAGGTTCGTGTGAAAACAAAACTCTTTTGCTGAACCGTATTACAGCAGATAGAATGGGGGTAAATATGAGATGGAACAGCTTTAACAATCCTTGTCTCCCTATGGGAAAGGATGGAAGAAGGGTCACAGCTTCAAGCGATCATATAGCTCTGGCACGTAAAGTAGCAGGAGAGGGTGCGGTGTTGCTGAAGAATACTGATTCTGCATTGCCTCTCTCTGGAATTGTTGCGCTGTTTGGCAAGGGCGTTGCTGACTATGTCAAAGGCGGTGGTGGAAGCGGTGATGTGACTTGTAAATGGGTTCATAGCATTCTTGATGGCTTATGTGAGAAGGAGAAGGAAGGAAAGATTTCCATCTGTTTGCCGCTAGCTGAATATTACAGATCATATGTGCATAGTGAATATGAAAAAGGTGGTAATCCTGGTCTGGTTGCCGAACCTGCTTTCCCTGAAAAAGAGGCACGAAATGCCGCGGCTGCAGGAGCAAAAGCCTTGATAGTCATCAGCAGGTTCTCAGGAGAGAGCTGGGATAGAGCAGCAGATGGTTCTCCTATTTTTTCTGAAGAAGATAATGGACGAAGTCTTCTAGAAAAAGAAGCTGAAATCTTTGAGCATGGTGATTTTTATCTCAGCGATAAAGAGAGGCAGATGGTTGATTCCGTACTTTCCATCTTCGGCAGTGCTGTAGTTGCTCTGAATGTTGGGGGAATGATTGATGTTTCCTGGATAGCTGATGATGATCGGATAAAAGGCGCCGTGCAGTTCTTCCAGGGAGGCATGACAGGTGGCGATGCCGCTGCAGATATCCTCACAGGAGATGTCAATCCGTCAGGGCGTCTTACTGATACTTATGCCTCTTCGCTTGATGATTACCCGTCAAGTGCAACCTTCCATGATTCGATGGAGTATGTAGAATATTCTGATGATATCTTTGTCGGCTACAGGTATTTCTGGACAATCCCGGGTGCAGAAAAGAAGATTGTCTATCCATTTGGGTATGGTTTGTCATATACAACCTTCGCTTTGAAGATCATCGAAGCTAAATATGAAAATGGCGAAGTTGGAGTTGTTGTCGAAGTTGAGAATACGGGAACAATAAGTGGTAAAGATGTAATCGAGCTTTACACGATGTTGCCACATGGTTCCCTTGATAAACCTTGCCGTGTGCTTTCAGCTTTTGCAAAGACAGGAAATCTGAAACCAGGAAAGACGGAGAGGGTTGCTCTTCGTTTCTTACTTTCTTCCATTTCAGAGTACGATGAAGAAGGGGTGATCAGCGAAGCTTCCTGGGTGCTTGAGAAAGGCGTTTATGAAATCCAGCTGACTGATGATGCAACGACGTTCCGCAGAACTCTTTCCATAACACTTAAGGAAAATGAGGTTGTTGCGCATGTAAGCCATAAACTTGAGCCCGTTGAACTGTCACAGATTTTGCACAGCGATGGCACATATAAAAGGGCAAGATGCAAAGAAAAGAAGAGTTTGAAATCTGCTTATCCACGATTGTATAGCGGTGAAGAGTATATAGCACCGGGGGAGCGCGCACATGCTTCACTTTCGCTTTCTGAGAAAGCAAAAATGGAAGAGCAATCACTTGAAGCTGTAGCAGACGGCAAGTTGTCGCTCGATGAATTTGTGGACTCATTACCACTTTCTGTTCTCGCGGATCTGACAGGGGGACAGCCAAATAGAGGCATAGCAAATACATATGGGTTTGGTAATCAGCCTGAGTATGGCATACCATCTGCGATGACTGCGGATGGACCTGCAGGACTGCGAATCCTTCCTCAATGGGGCGTTTATACCACATCATGGCCATGTGCTACTGCAATTGCATCAAGTTGGAATGTGAGCATGGCAGAAGAAGTTGGAAAAGCGATTGGTGCTGAAGTGAAAGAAAATGGATTTGCTCTCTATCTGGCACCAGCTGTCAACATCCATCGCTCTCCGCTCTGTGGAAGGAATTTTGAGTATTACTCAGAAGATCCTCTCATAGCAGGCAAGATGGGGGCTGGTATGATCCATGGTGTACAAACGAATGGTGTAGGAGCTTGCATAAAGCATTTTGCACTCAATAACAAGGAGACAAATCGTAAGAACAGTGATTCAAGAGTCTCGGAAAGAGCCGCCAGAGAGATTTATCTGAGGCAGTTTGAAATTGCTATCAAAGAAGCAAAACCTGCAGCTGTGATGTCTTCTTATAATATCATCAATGGTGTGAGAGCTAGTGAGAACAAAGAGCTTCTCTCTGATATTCTCCGAACCGAATGGGGTTTTGAAGGTTTTGTTACAACTGACTGGTGGACGCTTGGCGAACAGTATATGGAGATCGCAGCTGGAAATGATCTCAAGATGGCTTCAGGCAACGCAGCTCGTATAGAGGAAGCTGTGGAGAAGGGCCTTTTGTCTGTCGATGATCTCAAAGCAAGCGTACGTCGTATACTGTCATTCTTCCTGCGTTTTGAGTAGCAACAGTTATCCATAAAGCATCGACTGATGCGATTTAAATACAAACTTAATATAAATTGCTTTTACGATACTATAAATTAAATTTTTGGAAATTTTTGCCAGAAATATAATTTATAGCTTGCAGTTTGGAAATTATACATCTATATTTTTCATAAAGAGCGAAAGAACGTCTTAGCTTTGAGGGGAGAAGTATGCTTATCAGGTTTAAGGTTTGCAATTTCAAATCATTTAAAGAACCTACAGAACTTTCAATGAAAGCAGAAGCAATTAAAGAACATCCTGAAAACACTTATGAAAGACATATGAGTGGCAAATTGCTTAAATCTGTTGCTATTTTTGGAGCGAATGCAGCTGGAAAGTCAAATTTTATACGTGCAATAGCTGCTGCACTTATAATAATCCGTACATCTGAAACACGACAAATAAATGAACCTATCCCACTTATAGATCAATTTGCATTTTGTACAAATAGAAAGAATGAGACATCTTTTGAGTTTGAGTTCACGCAGGATGAGTATAAGTATATATATGGATTCTCATGTACTCGAAATCAGATTACGGAAGAGTATTTGACTGCCTATAATTCACAGCGTCCGACAAGAATATTCACAAGATCATCAGATACATATGAGTTTTACAATAAAGAGAGCAGAGAACAGCTATTGCCTTTAACTAAGCGTAATACATCCAACAAGCCTTTTATTGCAACAGCAACAGTATGGAACTCTGAATTGACAAAGAAACCTTATCTCTGGTTGAGAAATTGCATTGATGTTTTTGATTCTGATAACCCGATGTTGCAATCGCTAGAGCTATATGAGAAGGATAAATCGGGAAAGCTTCGCAATTTCACCAATAATCTTTTAAAAGAAGCGGATATAAACATAGCAGATTTCACAGTTGAATCAAAAGAAATCAAGAACACTCCTCCTTTGTTTATTGCCAATCTGCCTAGTGTTCAGAGAGAGTATAAAGTGATGGCAATGCATACTGTTAAATCTTCTGAGGATAATGACTCGCAATACTATCTGCCCATGCAGAATGAATCAAAAGGAACCCGAAATCTTTTTTTTCTCAGCCCTTGGATAGAAAAAGCTCTTGAGAGAGGGTATGTATTTTGTGTAGATGAACTTGATTCAAGCATGCATCCGGCTTTGCTTTTATATATCGTGAATCTCTTTAACTCACCTAAGACCAATCCTCATGGTGCGCAGTTGATAATGACAACACATACAACCGATCTTTTATCCACAAGTATTATGAGAAGGGATCAGCTTCTTTTTATTGAAAAAGATAACAATAATGGAATGTCAGAATTATATTCTCTCAATGATTTTTCTGCTCGTACAAGAGAGGATATAAGAAAAGCATATATAGCAGGAAGATTTGGGGCTGTTCCTAACATATTGTGAGGTATGAGATGGCAAAAAGAAAGATGAGAAGACGGACCAGGCTTATGCTCTTTGCTGCAGAAGGAAATAATGAAACAGAAAAGCTCTATCTTAGGGATTTGGTTATTGATACAAATGGCCTTTCAATCAAAAAAGCATATGGAAACAATACTGACCCTGTAGGTATGGTAAAGAGTCTTATTGATACAATGCATGATTTGGATTTTGATTCTGAATATGGTGACATCGCTTTTTGTTTTCTTGATTTGGATCTCGATAGAAACAAAGAAAAACAAGTTAAAGAGGAGGAGACTCTAGCAACCAATCACAATATTCATATCATTGTATCTAATCCATGCTTTGAACTTTGGTATATTTGTCATTTTACTGGTTCTTCAAAGAATTACAGAAGCAGCAAAGATTTGCTTAAAGAAATGAGTAGATACATAAAGGGATATAGCAAATCAAAAGAAGGCATATACGCAATTACCAAACCTTATATTCCTACAGCGATAAAAAATGCTGAGATCCTTGAGAGAAGAGCAA
The DNA here is from genome assembly GCA_017694595.1 of Candidatus Ornithospirochaeta stercoripullorum. Lineage (GTDB taxonomy): Bacteria > Spirochaetota > Spirochaetia > Sphaerochaetales > Sphaerochaetaceae > Ornithospirochaeta > Ornithospirochaeta stercoripullorum. The sequence goes on from JADIMT010000001.1 coordinate 7,390, forward strand.
TGGCAAATTGATATAGAAGGCATACTGCTGATTTTTCTCCTGCTACTGATTTGTTTAGAATATTTCCTTTTATTCAGGCTGCAAGTCAAATCATTTAAGTTGGGCAAAAGACTGTCTTAAGATCCGTTATTATTAGGCTTTTTTCTTTCAGAAAAGGTTGGTAGAAAGCTTTCTCTGTTAATCTTTAATTAACGCTGACTGAATCGTTGTTTCACGCTGTTTTGCTATCTTCTTTTAAAGAGGAGAGTTTCTTATGAAGACACTTAAGACAACAGCGGTGGCTGTCACTTTAGGCCTTGCTTCTGTCGCGGCGCTCTCTGCTGCAGTCCAGACAGAAGGCTATGAAAATGGAAAAGCTGAACTTGATATCTCAATGATTGCGCATTATTCAGCAAATGAGACAAATACTGATGGCGGTGTAATGGAGATTGTCGATTACAATCCTTCAAATGGTTTTGCATATGCCGTTAACGGACAGAAAGGAGTGCTTACAGCTATCAGCTACTCTGGTTCTGCTGAGCTTTCAGGAAGAGATATTGATGTCAAAGCAATGGTTGAATCCGATGATTTTGCTTATGGTGATATGACAAGCGTTGCAGTTTCTCCGGATGGTTCATTACTGGCTGTTGCTTTGCAAGACGAAGCATATGACAAGAATGGCCGTATTGCACTTTTTGCATGCAATGCAGATGGTTCAATCGCCTTGAAAGAGCTTTTCATGGCAGGCATCCAGCCCGATATGGTGACTTTCTCACCAGATGGGAAATACATACTCTCTGCTGATGAAGGAGAGCCGAGAGAAGGCTATGAGAGCGTGGATCCAGCAGGTTCCGTAACTGTTGTTGATATTGCGAACAGCTCAGAGAAGACAATAGGCTTTGAATCCTTTGATAGCACTCCACTTTATGATGAGAGCATCATCATGCAGAAAGGGACTCTTCCTTCTAGGGACTTTGAACCTGAATATATCGCTGTCAGTGGCAACAATGCTTATATCACACTGCAGGAAGCTAATGCGATTGCGGTCTTGGATCTTGAAACAATGTCCTTCTCTGGCATTTACAGTGCAGGTTTTGAAGATTACGCAAAAGTACCTGTTGATATAGACAAGAAAGATGATGCATATGCGCCAAAGGTTTATGAGAATCTGAAAGGCATCAGGATGCCGGATGGTATTGCAGCTTTCACAGTGGATGGAAAGACATATTTAGTCACAGCCAATGAGGGAGATGCAAGAGAGTGGGGCGATTATCTCAACGAAGACGAAAGAGATTTCGGTGATGGTGATACATCTCCAACTGGGAGAATAACAGCTGAAAACTCAAGCCTCGAAGGAAAGGTTGTTTTTCTCGCTTCTGATGACTACAACGGCTTGAATGAAGATACTGATTATCTCTACGGAGGCAGATCTCTTACAATATACGAAGTGACAGAGACAGGGCTTTCAGAGGTTTTCACAAGTGCTGATGACGCTGAACGCATCACGTTCTCTTATCTACCAGATTACTACAACTCATCAAATGACAATGCAGTGCTCGATGATAGATCTGGAAAGAAAGGACCTGAGGCGGAAGCTGTGACAACAGGTGTTGTTGATGGCAGAACATATGCGTTCCTTGCTCTTGAAAGAACTGGTGGAATCATGGTGTACGATGTGACAGAACCTTCTGACAGCAGATACATCAATTACATCAATACACGCGATTTTGAAACAATTATTCCCGGCACAGAGGTCTATGAGGATGGAGAACTCGATAAGTGGGTAACAGGTGGAGATGTTGCTCCTGAAGGACTTGAATTCGTCCCTGCAAGTGACAGCCCTACAGGCAACGCACTTCTGATTGTTGCTTTTGAGGTTTCTGGAACGGTCGCAGTTTACGAACTTCACTAATGTTTATAAGGAGAGGAAGTTTAAATCCTTATAGGCTTTCTCTCCTTTTTCTTTTTGTCCTATGCTGGATATGGCAAACAAAAAAGCACTCAGAAGGAAGCTCCCGCTGAGTGCTTTGTCTTATGTTCGCTTTTTATTTTACGACAATATTCACAAGCTTGCCTGGAACTACAATCTCTTTTACGATTGTCTTTCCGTCAGTCCAGCCTTTGATTTTCTCGTTGCTCTTTGCTGCTTCCAGCATCTCATCTTTTGAAGCTGCACGTGACATCATCAGTTTTGCTCTGACTTTGCCATTGACCTGCACGACGATTTCAATCTCATCATCTATTGTTTTTGATTCATCATATTCAGGCCATTTGACAAGAGCTACTGATGGTTCATGGCCAAGCATCTGCCAGAGCTCTTCAGCTAGATGTGGAGTATATGGGGACAAGAGCAGCGTGAGTGTCTCCAATGCCTTCTTAGGAATTGAATCGAGTCTGTTGAGTTCATTGACAAAGACCATCATCTGGCTGATAGCAGTGTTGAATGCAAGAGTCTCTGTGTCTTCTGTGACTTTCTTGATTGTCTTGTTCAGAAGTTTGTCGAGATCAGCGGAAAGTTCAATGTCCTCAATCTTCTTCTCAGTTGCTATTCTCCAGATTCTGTCGAGGAAGCGGTAGACACCAATGAATCCATTGGTTGCCCATGGCTTTGACTCTCTCAGAGGGCCCATGAACATCTCATACATTCGCACGCTGTCTGCACCATAGTTCTGGATGAAATCATCAGGATTGATGACATTCTTCAAAGACTTGGACATCTTGGCGATGACCTGGGTGAGCTCCTCTCCGGTTTCTTTGTCGTAGTACTTGCCATCTTTCTCTTCTACGAGATCTGTTGGAACAAGACTCTTGTTTGCTTTCTGATAAGCAAATGATGTGATCATTCCCTGATTGACAAGTGCATGGAATGGTTCAGGAGTGGAAACGAGGCCTAGATCATAGAGCACTTTATGCCAGAATCTGGAGTAGAGAAGGTGAAGAACCGCATGCTCAGCTCCTCCTACATAGAGATCTACAGGCATCCAGTATTGTTCTTTCTTGGGATCTACGAATGCTTGCTCATTGTGTGGATCGATGTATCTGAGATAGTACCAGCACGAACCAGCCCACTGAGGCATTGTGTTTGTCTCTCTCTTTGCATCTCCTCCGCATTTGGGGCATTTGCAATTCACCCAGCTATCAACATTCGCAAGAGGTGATTCTCCTGTTCCTGTCGGTTCATATTTATCGACTTCAGGAAGCGTGAGTGGAAGCTCTTCCTCTGGTACAAGCACAGTGCCACAATGAGGACAGTGGATAAGGGGAATTGGTTCTCCCCAGTATCTCTGTCGGGAGAATACCCAGTCCCTGAGCTTGTAGTTGATAGCTTTATGACCACAGCCGTTCTTTTCAAGGAATTCAAGCATCTTCTTGATGGCATCTTCCTTGTTCAGGCCATCGAGCCATTCGGAATTCACATGGATTCCGTCTTCTGTCCATGCTTCTTTCTGTACATCGACTTCGCCTTTCAGCACTTCGATGATAGGAAGGTCGAACTTCTTTGCGAACTCCCAGTCTCTTGTGTCATGGGCAGGAACAGCCATGATTGCACCAGTTCCGTAGCTGATGAGTACATAATCAGCAATCCAGATTGGGATACGCTTGCCGTTTACAGGATTGATCGCGTAGGAGCCAGAGAAAACACCAGTCTTCTCTTTCGCAAGATCTGTACGCTCGAGATCTGACTTGTGCTTCACTTCATCAAGATACTTGTCTACAGCGGCTTTCTGTTCCGGTGTTGTGAGTTTCCCGACAAGCGGATGCTCAGGGGCGATAACCATGTAAGTTGCACCGAAGAGCGTGTCGCATCTGGTCGTGTAGACTTCAAGCTTGTCACCTGTCTTCTCAACAGTAAAGAAGACAGCAGCACCTTCTGATTTACCAATCCAGTTGCGCTGCATAGCTTTTACAGACTCTGGCCAGTCAAGATCATCCAAACCTTCAAGGAGCTTGTCAGCATAGGCTGTAATGCGGAGCATCCACTGCCTTATGTTCTTTTTCTCAACTTTCTCACCACAGCGCTCGCATCTGCCTTCCTTGACTTCCTCATTGGCAAGTCCTGTCTTGCAGCTTGGGCACCAGTTGATTGGCGTTACAGCTTCATATGCCAATCCTTTTTCGTAGAGCTTCTCGAAAATCCACTGTGTCCAGTGGTAATAGTCAGGCTCACATGTTGAAACTTCCCTGTCCCAGTCGTATGAGAAACCAAGGCTCTTAATCTGACGACGGAAAGTATCGATATTCTTTTTCGTTGTCTCCCATGGATGCGTGCCTGTCTTGATTGCATAGTTCTCAGCAGGAAGCCCAAAGGAATCAAAGCCCATTGGATGGAGAACATTGTAGCCTCTCATTCTGAGGTAGCGCGAATAGATATCTGTAGCTGTATATCCTTCGGGATGCCCTACATGTAGGCCAGCTCCAGATGGGTAAGGGAACATATCCAATACATATTTTCTCTTATCTTTTGGAATTGATTCATCTTCAACAGCACGGAATGTCTTGTGCTCTTCCCAGTACTTCTGCCACTTGGGCTCTATCTCATTGAATGGATACCTGCTCATATGGGTGAGGATATCACTAAAAGGAGAGAAAAGGCTATATTGTTATGATTGTCAGGGGATAAAAACCGGGCTTCTTAAGGAATGCCCGGTGGTAGTTTTCATGAAATAGCTGGTGAAGGAATAATCGGGATGTTTGATTGTTCCTTGATGATATAATTTTGAGGGATTGTTTCCATCTCGTTTTCTGTAACTCCAAGTCGGAGAACGGGGATTTCCTTGCTGCCCTCTGCCGTACTGTAAGTTAATTCTGCATAATAGGTCATCGGAAGTCCTTCCGCAGTTGCTTTGACTGTGCGGAATCCTTCCTCGTTTTCTTCTATGGATGTCACTGTGAAGGTTGTTGTGTCTGTATAGCCTGGTGAGGCAACTTCTCCTACCTCTTGCGCTCCTGCTAGTACAAAAGGAGTGAACAATATCTCTGAAGTGACAGTACCATCTAGGCAAGCCTAGAGGCTTCCATGGAGTATCCATGGGCATTTTCCTCGTTCACGGATGCCTTGCTTCTTGGGTGCATTGCTGCACGGTCGTCCACATTGGGCATCTCCAGAGGCTTAACTTCGCCAGCGTCCCTGGCTAGGGCTTTCAGGCCAAAGGATTCAATATTCAGAGCCGCATTGCGGTCCCGGTCATGTCTGGTATGGCACACG
>JADIMT010000055.1 GCA_017694595.1 Candidatus Ornithospirochaeta stercoripullorum
CACCCCCTTGCACTCTCCGATTCACAGACTTCTCTTCTGTTTTCCTTTTCACTTCCTTGTTCCTCCTGTGAAAAGGTCCGTTTCGTGTCTACCTTTCGGGGGTCAGTTCAGGGAGGGGGGTAATCTAAGGCTAGTAAATTCTCGGAGGACGATATGAAAAAGCTTTTTTTGTTTGTCTTAGCTATACTTCTCTGTTTTACATCATGTAATAACAGAACACCAGACTGGATTTTACCACCAGATATTATTCATCCAGATGATGATTCTGAACCATGTCGACATCTAGATCTTGAAGCGACAGATTGGTTTGATGCAGAACATCACTATCCTAAAACTGGTGTCTGTGTAGAATGTGGTGAGACTGTTACCCGCAATGCAATTGGCATATCTGATGCTGATGACCTCATGCAACTGGCGTCAGATATCAATGCAATAAAGGATATTGGTTGTACTGATGTTGAAATTCTGAATGATATCGATATGACGGATAAGAAGTGGATACCAATAATCATTGCAAATGGTTTTAGTGAAAACCTTACTATCAATGGAAACGACTATACTATCAGAAATCTGAAAACTACGAGTACCGATCCCGATAGTAGGGTGGGATTTTTTGGCGAACTGGCAAATACATCGATGAATCTTGTTGTAAAAAATCTGACACTAAATGCCGAATTTACTGGCGGGTCAGGTGACTTGGTAATGGTTGGAGGATTTGCTGGTTATATAATAAGTGCTAATTCAGTCGATTTTGTGAATTGCCATCTTGAATCTTCAATGATTGTATCTGATGAATATGCAGGAGGCATATATGCATGGGCTGGTGCAAGTGTTGAAACAACAATAAATATTGATGGATGTTCCGTCAATTATTGCAGTATTTCTTCCGGAGGTTCTGTCGGTGGTATCGTTGGACACGCGTCTGCTAACCCGAATACTACGTTGAATATAAGAAATTCGTCGGTTGAAAATTCATCTATAACATGTACAGAGACAGGGTCGACTGATAAAGCTGGAAATATTATTGGCACAGTAAATTGTGCAAAAACTTCCCTTAATAATGTGAGTTATAAAGAGAACACAGTAGTTTCCGATGGAGTAACTACTACAAGATGTGTTGGTCGTCTTGCATTTGCCAATGGTGGTTCTCTTAGCATAGACGGAAGAAATAATATTACCGTTGCGGAATAATCATTAATTTTCTCGGTCTTTCTTGTGGTATTGATGTAAACCCTCAAAGCTGGAGCTGAAATAATAGCTAGGCTATCTTTTCTCGGAAAATCAATGGAGGAAGGTAGCCTGGTTTTCATCTGTATTCTCTCCGTTGTAATGATGGTGTAATCACCAATTGCAGATTTGAGCTTCTCTGGTTATTAAAAAAAACCTCCAAATTGGTGTTTGGTCCAACTTGAAGGGTCCATTTTATCCGGTGGTTTTGTCAGTGTTGACTTAGATGATTCCCCACTTTGCTTTGAGTTCATCGAACTGTCCGTTGTCCATCAGGATCTGCAGACCTTCGTTGATCATGTTGAGAAGCTCTGTGTTGCCTTTCTGTACACCGATTGCGATCTCTTCAGATGTGAATGGCTCGCCAGCAACTGTAAGCAAGTTTGCATAGTTTTCGTTTTTAAGTACGAAGTCAGAAGCGATAAGAGAATCGCAGACAGCTCCATCGAGATTGCCGTTGAGCATGTCTTCGATTGCCAGACCGATATCATCATATCTTCTGATATCAACAGGATAAGCCTCGAGTGCGAAGTCTCCAGTTGTTCCAATCTGTACACCTACTTTTGCTCCCTCTGGAAGGTCATTGATTGACTTGATTGTATCAGCCTTTGCTGAAGGGATGATGAGAACCTGTCCCTGGTTATTGATAGGCATTGAGAAGTCGATAGTTGCTTTTCTCTCTTCTGTGATGGTCACACCGGAAGCTACAGCATCATACTGTCCGTTCCTGAGACCTGCGAAAATTGTATCCCATGGAATATTCTCAACAACGAAGTTCTTGCCGATTGCCTCGCCAATCATAGGAACAAGTTCTACCTCGAATCCTGTGAGATTGCCATTCTCGTCGATATACTCGAATGGTGGCCATGTGGCATCTGTTGCGAATACATATTCTGTTTTCTCTTCCTCTGCTGCGCCATTGGCGAAAGCCATGAAAGGAATGAGGAGCATCACAATTGCGATAATTGCATATTTTTTCATTTATTTGCCTCTTTGTGCGATTAATTTAATATTTATGCAAAAATATGTCAATGATTTTGCATAGAAACTTTTACGATTCGATAGGCTTGATTTTCTTCCTGTATACATGGATATAGAAGAGCACAGAACAAGTCAGACCGAAGATTTCCGCGATAGCGTAAGACAGCCATACATTGTCGAGAATTCCAGTAGCTTTCAGAAGCCATGCGACAGGGAGGAGCACGATGATCTGTCTGACTATTGAGACTATCATAGCGGCATAACCAACACCCGTTGCCTGGAATACAGATGTCACGCTGATTGAGATTGCAGCTGGAATAAAGCAGAGCGAGATTATCCTCAGTGCCCTTATTCCAATCTTCAGCATCTCATCTGAAGCTGCGAAAAGCGATAACAGGAAGCTTGGACAGAACTGGAAGAGAAGAAAACCGAGAACCATGATCAGTACAGCAATCGTTCCTCCTGTTTTCAGCGTGCTTGTCATTCTTGTTTTCTTTCTTGCCCCATAATTGTAAGCGATGATTGGAATCATTCCAGCTTGCAAGCCGAAGACAGGCATGAAGATGAAAGATTGCAGCTTGAAGTAGACACCGAGCACTGATACTGCTGTAGGTGTAAAGCTGATAAGAATGGAGTTCATCGCGCTGACGCTGACTGTGCCAACACTGTTCATGATGATAGTAGGAATACCGACTGAATATATCTCTTTGATAATCTTCCCGGATGGTCTGAACTTCTTCAGTGAGAGATGAAGGCTCACATATTTGTTCTTCTTGACGAAATAGAGAGCGAAAATCATGGAGACTATCTGGCCGATGACTGTTGCGATTGCAGCTCCCTTGACGCCCATTCCAAAGCCAAAGATGAAGACAGGATCGAGGATTATGTTCGTTATGGCTCCAAGGGACTGTGTGATCATTGGGTGTATTGAATCACCTGTTGCCTGCATGATTCTCTCAGCTGTTATGTCAATGAAGATTCCGAATGAGAAAATCAGACAGATGGAAGCGTAATCCCATGTGAGGGAGATGATCTCCGGATCATCTGTGAAGATGGAGATGAATGGCTTTGTGCCAAATAGACCGAAGAGCGCGAAGGCCAACCATGTGAGGATTGCAAGGAACAATCCGTTATCAGCTGCAGCTTCAGCTTCTTCCTGTCGTTTCTCTCCCAGCTTTCTTGCAAGATATGAATTCACACCGACTGCTGTACCGATGCCGAATGCAATCATCAGGCTCTGTAGCGGAAAAGCAAGTGACACAGCTGTAAGCGCTGTTTCTGAGACACGCGCTACGAAGATGCTATCAACGACATTGTAGAGAGCCTGGATAAGCATGGAAAGCATCAGAGGCAGCGATAATTTCATAATCAGAGAAGGGATTGTTTCGTACCCCATTATGTTTTCTTTGATTTCATTTCCCATAGCGATAAATTAGTAATTGAAATGCAATTAATTTGCAATAAACCCCTTATTGCCTCTTTATTCTTAAGCAAATAAAATCCATTGTGGAGGAAGCTATGATAGTATCAAAGTTCGGTGGAAGCAGTGTTGCAGATGCAGATCAGATTAAGAAAGTAAAAGCGATTCTCGATAGCGATAAGAATCGTCGTATAGCTATTGTCTCGGCTCCAGGAAAGAGAAACAAGGATGATGAGAAGATCACCGATCTTCTTTATAAGTGCAACAGCCTTGTCCAGAAAGGCCTTACATGCCGTCCAGTATTCAATGAGATATCAAAACGCTTTGTGCAGATTGCCCAGAAGCTCAAGATTGATGATGTGAAGCTCTCAGAACGTCTTGATGATATTCGCTGCATGATCGATGCCGGACGCGGTGCTGATTACACAGCTTCCAGAGGTGAGTATCTTTCAGCGCTTGTCATCAGTGAGTATCTTGGATGGGAGTTTTTGGATGCTGAAGATGTGATAGTCATCAACTCTGACTCAACTGTCAATGAAGTTACATATAAGAAGCTGAGAGAGAAGCTCGATCCAGAAAAGCGATATGTTATTCCAGGCTTCTATGGTGAGACGGAGCAGGGTGTCGTTAAGACATTCACTCGTGGTGGTTCTGATATCACTGGATCTATAGTCGCAAAAGCTGTCAACGCAGAGCTGTATGAGAACTGGACTGATGTTTCAGGTATCTATAGGGCAGATCCTCGAATTATCGAGAATGCTTCAGTGAATCCAGAGCTCTCATATAAAGAAGTCAGGGAGCTTTCAGATGTTGGTGCGACTGTTTTCCATGAAGAGGCTATTGCTCCTATCTACGATTCAGGCATCCCTATTGTTGTAAAGAACACGAACAAGCCAGATGAGCCAGGAACAAGAATCGTGCCTGAGTCCAATGATTTCGGCGCAACTGCTGTTTCCGCTCGTTCAGGGCTTTCCCGCATCAGGCTTAGAAAGCTGATGCTTTTCAAGAAATACGGAGTACGCCATGCGCTTCTGACAATGCTCCATGTCTTTGGCATCAGACCATGTTACTCGCTCTTCGGCATCGATAGCATCGTCTGGTTCTTTGACTCTAAGATGGCTAATGAAAGTGTATGCCAGGCTATGTGCGAGCGTCTGAAGAAAGAGTTTGAGCTCGATTCAATCGAAGTTGATCATGGACATGCTATTCTTGGTGTAGTAGGGGACGGCATGGACTCTTCCGATGCTTATTTCAAGGCTGCTGAAGCTCTCAATGAAAATGGTATTGGCATTACATTCCTCAACTATGGCGCATCTGCGACTTCTGTTCTCTTCGGTGTGAAAGAAGAGCAGGCAAATGATGCCGTAAGAGCTGTTTATAAGAAGCTGTTCTGATAGTAGTTTTTCAGACAAGTCCTCTGAGAGAGATTTCAGGGGACTTTTTCATCAACATCAAACGGCACAAAAAATGCAGCCGGGATTCGGCTGCATTTGATATATGATCAACCCTTAGCGGATTGTGACCTCTGTGTCGAGATCGAAGAACTTTGCTTTCTCCATGTTGACGATAAGAGCAACTTTCTCATCTGGCTCAGGGATGACTGTCGGATCAATCTTTCCAACAACCTTTGCCTTGGAAGTGGAGACATAAACCTGTGTCTCAGATCCAAGAGGCTCGACGACGGATACATGACCGTTGATTGTCTTGCCATCGATTGGTGTGTGTGAGAACTCGACATCTTCTGGTCTGATACCGAATGTGACTTCCTTTCCGATGTATGGCTGCAGAACCTTAGCCTGCTGCGGTGTTACTTCGAGGCGGAATGTTCCTTCATCAGCATAGACCTTGTCACCTTCCTTCTTGATAGTGACAACGAGGAAGTTCATTGGAGGGGATCCGATGAATCCAGCAACAAACTTGTTGTCTGGCTCATTGTAAAGCTCCATAGGTCCACCAATCTGCTGGATGACACCAAGCTTCATAACAACAATCTTATCAGCCATTGTAAGAGCTTCGACCTGATCGTGTGTAACGTAGATCATTGTTGCCTTGAGTCTGTTATGGAGGCCAGAAATTTCAGCTCTCATCTGGACTCTGAGCTTTGCGTCAAGGTTTGAAAGCGGCTCGTCAAAGAGGAAGACTTTTGGCTTTCTAACGATTGCACGACCTACAGCAACACGCTGTCTCTGACCACCGGAAAGTGCCTTTGGCTTTCTGTCAAGGAGTGCCTCGATGTCGAGGATCTTTGCAGCTTCCTTAACACGCTGGTCAATCTGATCCTTAGGGAACTTCCTGATCTTGAGACCGAATGCCATGTTGTCATAAACAGTCATGTGTGGATAGAGAGCATAGTTCTGGAATACCATTGCGATGTCTCTGTCTTTTGGTGGAACGTCGTTCATGACCTTTCCGTCGATATAGAGCTTGCCGGATGAGATATCCTCAAGGCCAGCGACCATTCTCAATGTTGTGGATTTACCACAGCCGGAAGGACCAACGAGAACAACGAATTCCTGATCTTTGATGTCAATGTTGACGTTGTCTACAGCCTTAACACCGCCATCGTAGATCTTGCAGATATTTTCAAGTTTTACTTCTGCCATTCACTGCTCCTTTTTTTCTGATAGCTCTATCGTATGAATCTAAACGAACAAAGTAAAGGAAAATCCATCTTGAAAAGTTGATTTTTTGCCCTTAAAATCACTAAAAATGCTGTTTTGCTGACTAAATAATCTATTTTAGTCAAAAAGAGGAAAGATGCCCAAAGTTTATTCAGTGGAAGAGAGAGAAAGAATACGCAAGGCTCTGAGAAGGGAAGCTGGCAGATGTTTACAGCTTTATGGGGTACGCAGGACGACAGTTGATGAGCTTGTCAAGCGCACTGATATTCCAAAAGGTACGTTCTATCTTTTCTATGAATCAAAAGAGGCGCTTTTCTTTGATCTGATCAGCACCTTTTCAGATGAAGTAGAAAATGAGTATCTTTCCATGCTGCAGGAAATAGATGAGAACCATATTGTCACAAGCCTTACTGAAGTTTTCTACACGCTGCTGATGAAATTCTACAAAAAGGGACTTTTCCGTTTTCTCGATGGTTCCGAGCTGGAGCTGGTGTTGCGCCGGTTGCCTTCTGAAGCGATGGCTGATGTGAAGGGAAGGCTTGCGAAAGTACTGGAGAATCTTTTTTCTTATTTCTATATTGATAATAAAGAAGATATAAAGGCATTCTGCTCAGGCTATGAAGCGCTTTTGTATGTCTTGCTCTCTGCCGATAAAATAGAAGACATGGAAAAAGCCCTCCGGCTTTTAGTCAGAGGGCTTGTACTGCAGATGGTAGAGTGATTACACCTCTTCCTTCTGATTCTCTTCTTCTTTGCTTTCCTCTTCTGCAGGCTTTGCTTTTCTGATGATAGCTTCTTCTATTCTTCTATCCTCGATTTTCGTGACATGGATGTCCAAGCCATTGATTGTCACATCGAGCGTTGTGCCATCTTCCGGAATCTGCGAAAGCGTGGAGAGTACCATGCCGCCAATAGTGTCATAGTCTTCATTCTCTTCCAGCTCTATGCCAGTTGCATCTGAGAAGTCGCTCAGGCTAAGCGAACCATTCACTTTCCATTCGTCTTCACCGATTTTCTGTATTTCAGCTTCTTCCTGTGGATCGAATTCATCGTAGATGTTTCCGACAATCTCTTCCAAAAGGTCTTCCAAAGTGACTATACCTACAGTCTGCCCATATTCATCGACAACGATAGCTATGTGTGTCTTCCTGGCTTGCATGTCAGAGAAAAGCTTATCTGCATGGATTGAATCGGGAACCATATAAGCAGAGCGAAGCAATCCTCTTATTCCTTGATAGTTGCCTGAATTGATGCTGATCAGGAAATCACGCGCGTTGAGTATGCCAAGTATGTCGTTGATATTCTCATCATAGACAGGAAATCTGGAAAGGCCTGTTTCCTTGATTGTCTCAAGTATCTCACTCTCTGGTGTCTCTACCTGGAATGAGACAACATCTGGTTCTCTTGTCATGATTTCACTGACATTTATGTCATTGAATTCGAAGACGTTCTGGATCCATTCTTTCTCATCAGCTTCGATTGACCCTGATTCTCCGCCTGCATCGACCATCAGCTTGATATCATCCTCTGTGACGGATTCCTTGTCTCCATCTTCTTTCAGACGGAAAATTCTCAAGATGAGATTAGTAGTCGCTGAAAGCAGCCAGACTACTGGTCTCATGATTTTTGCAGTCACCGAAATCACGCCAGAAGAGAATTTTGCAACAGCGAATGCCTTCTGCTGCGCAATTCTTTTCGGTACTAATTCTCCGAAGATAAGCGTGAAGAACGAGATGATCAGAGTGATTATGATAACTGATATCGTTCTTGAAATACCTGCTGGAAGCCCCATGTTGATAAACAGAGGCAAAATATACTCAGCTAGGTTATCCGCTGCGAAAGCAGACCCCAAAAAGCCTGCTAGCGTTATGCCAATCTGGATTGTTGACAAGAATCCTGATGGGTTTTCTGCCATTTTAAGCAGTCTTGGGGCATATTTATCACCCTCGTCTGCCAGCTTCTTGAGCTTTGTAGTATTCAGCGATATGACAGCAATCTCCGTTGCTGCAAAGAATGCGTTGATTAAAATAAGAATTATCTGTAGCAGTATCTGCTGCGCTAATGACATTATGTCCTCCTTCATTGTCTGTTCTCTGTTAGATGAAGAACATCAGAGGAGGAGCTTTCTTCTGAGAGAAGATAAATGCGGAGGTACTTCCGGATCTTCTCTCTTCATATTACTGCCAGGGCCATCGTCCACTTGCTGTTTCTATCCTTTGCACATTTTGTGCGAAATAAATTAATTCTAATGATATTAAAGCTTGTGGTTAATCGTCAATATTTTATGCATTGACTTCTTGAACAATCGTAGTGGTGATTAATAGGTTACAGCAAGCGTGAAAGCTATCCTGAACGAGAAGGAACAGGTTTATTACAGACAATCGCATAGTAAAATTTCATATAAAATGAGAAAAACCTTGACATTTTGCAACCGGGGGGGGGGGGTGGAGTAGGCTTGGAGGTTTTTATGTTGAAAATATTCAGATCCATCTTATCTGTATCACTCTTGGTCCTTGCATTAGCTTCTTGCCAGCAGGCGCCTCTTCCTCCTTTGATTATCCCGGATTCCAGTTCGATTTCAAAGGGTGAGGCGATTGAAGCAGTAGGTAGTGCATTTAATTCACTTAATCAGAATGCCATTCAGGACGATGTTGTAGCTGCCATAAAGCATTTTGCTGGGGATTCAAATTTTCCGAATAATCCTAATATCAGCAGAGTTGCGAATACAACATTCATAAACATGAAGGGGACGGAATATCCTGTCGAGAACCTTGATGGATTAAAAGAAGTAGCTTCTGACTTCAGCAGTACATTAACAGGTTGGGCTGCTGGATGGGCAATTGCTGCTGTGCTTGGTTTAGAGGTTCCATTCTATATTCCAGTGGAGGAACTGGCTATTTCTATGGAAACATCCATTGAATTTGATAATTACACAGATTGTTTCTGGGAATGGGGTTCTGCGGAGTCGATTTTAGATGGACAGATCAATGTTGTTGGCACAATTGATAACGCGATTCTCAATAAGAGCGTTCTTTCAATTGTTGACAACGATAAAGACGTCACTGCATCAATTTTCGGAACATATGAGATATCGACAGATGATGCTTCTCCGCTGCAGATACTGATGAATGATGAATCAAAATCCAGGTATGACTTATCATTCTCCGGACTTGAAGGTTCGTTTAAGCTGACAGCTAATATTGATGCTAGCAAATTATTTTTACGTGAAATTGCATCGGATTTGAGCTCGGGCAATTATGGTGAAGTAGTAACGATGGTGGCTGATGCTGTTAAATCATGGGATATTATTGTTTATGTTCCTGAAACAGACTCTAATTTCTCTGTATCTGTCATTGATCCAGAAACTGGAGATTCTCAAGTCCTTAGCTGGAACGAAGCTTCGTATGAATTTGATGATTCGACAAATAAGCTTGATAACGATGAGCTATCCGTAGCGATTGAAGCATATAAAGAATTTACTGATAATCTGGGTTCAAGTTCCTTTGGAACAGTAAGGTTCTTCAATTCCCTTGATAACGCAATAAAGGGAAATGGGTCTTATACATCCCAGGATTACGGTACAATGGATATCGCAAATTTTGGAACTCTTGGGATTTCAGAAGGTGAACTTGATTTCGAGCTGAGTTTTGATGACTATAAGTTCTCAGCAGATTCCGATGCAACTGCAGTTGGCAGTGCGAATATTACATTCATTGGAACATCAGATTCTTCCTCATTCTCCGCAACGAGCTATGAAGCAGATGTTTCTGCTAACTTGAGCACAGGTGAAGCAATCTCATTCTCTGTTAGCGGTGCCATTGCAAATAATAGTGGAAACATTGTTTTCACTTTGGATTCAGGAAAAGTTTCTGGTATTCAGGATGCTAATGGAGGCAGCCAGAGCTCATTGCAAGGTGCATTTGATAATGCGGGAATCACTGCAATTGAGGGAATCGATATCAATCTTTTGTTCTAGATTTCCTATGAGATTGCCCATAACGAGCAATCTCATAATCCATTGGTGGTTGATTTCAGAAAAGAAAACTGGAGGGCGTCCCTCCAGCTTTTTCATGCTTTCAATGCTTTTTGTTTTCTTCCGTCTCTGAGTATGTATATAAGTGTGTAGAATGCCATGATGCCGGATACAGTTGGGGCGATGGTTCCTAAAAGGCCAAGGTCAGAGCCGAAGCGATTGCCAAAGATCCAAACCATCGGAATGCGGAGGACTAGCGCTCCGAATGTGCAGCTTACCATGGTCCACAGCGTTTTCTGCCTTCCATTAAGATAGCCATTCAGCGTAAACACCAAAGCTGTCGCTATATAATCATAGCTGGCGGAACGGAAATATGGGATTCCAGCTTTGATGACACCGCTGTCTGATGTGAAGAGTCCAATCATTGTCTCTGGTGAAAGCTGGGCCCACAGCCAGAAAAGGAATGAGACGCCGAGAGCGAATGAGAGTGCTATCCATAGTGAAGTTCTCGCTCGTTTTGGCTTTCCTCTTCCTAGATTCTGTGCTGTGATAGCTGCAAGCGCATTGGCCATCGATGTAGCGCTCAGCATGGCAAAGACATCATACTTCGCACCAACGCCCACGACTGCTGCTCCATAGACACCGGCGCTATTCATCATCATTGTCAGATACAGGAATGATATCCTCACTGCAAGTTCCTGGAATGAGATTGGTATGCCGACTCTTCCCAGTTGTTTTGTTATTTCTCCATCTGGCTTGAATGATCTAAGACGGAAATCGAAGATGAAGTGCATGCGTTTGAGGTAGATTATGGCAATGAGCATGCTTATTGCTTGGGATATCACAGTTGCAAGAGCTACACCGCTGACTCCCATGCTCATCGCTCCTGTGAAGAGAAAATCGAGCACGATGTTCAGTACACATGCGATGCCTACGAAAATCATTGGACGGGTTGAATCACCATAGCCACGGAGGATGGCTGAGATTGCGTTATACAAACAGATGAATATATTCCCTAGCGTACAGATTGTGACATAAGTCATAGTTTCCTTAAATGATTCCTGTGGTGTGTTAAGAAGCATCAGGATCTGCTTGTTGAATATAAGCATCGAGATTGTGATGATGATTGAGAAGATAGTGAAGACAGTCAGCGTCGTTCCTATTGTCTTCTTCACTTTCTCATAGTCTTTCTCGCCCATGAATCCGCCAATGATGATCGTGGATCCGAGCGTGAGGCCTGTCATCAAGCTCGTGACTATCTGTGTCACCTGTGTACCTGTAGAAACTGCTGCAACGCTTGCTGCTTGGCAGAAGCGTCCCACAACAAATAAGTCTACAGCTCCGTACAATGACTGGAGTATGTTTGCGAGAAGGAATGGTATAGCAAAACGGAATAGTGTTGAAGCTATAGGTCCTTCAGATAAATCTAAAGCTTTCATACATAAAGGTGAAACACATAGCTTCCGGATGGTCAAGAATCGGGATTCTTTGTGAATGATACTTTTAGTTTTTTCAATGCGTCCTTTAGAATATTAGATGTTATAATATAAACCGATTACGGATTGATATTATGAAATAGATTCTTGAATTAAAACGCAGTGGTCAAGTTCCTTCCAAAGGGTGTAAACTTTATTTAAGGAAAAAGAAAAGGCTCCTTTTCAGGAACCTTGCAAGCGACTGAGGGGAATCGGACCCCCTTCTTATGCTTGGGAAGCATAGGTAATAACCATTATACGACAGTCGCGTTGAGGGTAGCATACCCCCTTTTCCTGTTAAGCGCAAGCTATTTATGTGAGGTTTACGTGAACGAGACGGAAAGAGTTGAACATTACAGAAAAATGACTGAGACACCTGTTTCACGTCTTATCGGGAAACTGGCTGTGCCGACTATCATCAGTATGCTTGTTTCTGCAATCTACAATACAGCTGATACGTTCTTTGTTGCACAGCTTGGTACGAGTGCAGCTGGTGCAGTCGGTATTGTTTTTTCCATCATGGCAATAATACAGGCAATAGGTTTTACGATTGGCATGGGAGCTGGTAGCATCCTATCTCGTCAGCTTGGAGCGAAAGCGGATAGGGAAGCTACAGAGACCGCAAGCTCAGGATTTGCATTGGCTCTGATCCTGTCGATACTGCTTGCTGTCGCCGGTATTGTCTTCCGTCCACAGCTTATGAGGCTTCTTGGTGCGACTGAGACGATTCTTCCCTATGCTGAAGCTTATGCTCAGTATATTTTCTTAGGAGCTCCGGTCATGTGCTGCTCATTCGTGATGAACAATTATCTTAGAGCAGAGGGAAAAGCTGTTTACGGCATGATAGGAATAACGACGGGCGGATTGCTGAATATCCTCCTTGATCCTCTTTTCATTTTCACATTCGGTTTTGGAACAGCTGGAGCTGCTATGGCAACGGCTCTTAGCCAGCTGATCAGCTTCTGTATCCTTCTCTCTTTCTTTCTCCGGGGCAAGAGCAGCGTTCGAATCAGGCTTTCCGCTGTCTCGGGCAAAGTAAAGCTATATATAAGAATCATAACGACAGGTTTGCCAACGCTGTTCAGACAGGGGCTTGCAAGCATTGCTAATGTTGCTTTGAATGTAGTGGCTGCTTCTTTTGGCGATGCGGCTGTAGCTGCGATGAGCATCGCAGGGCGTATTAATATGCTGGCATTCTCAGCTATGCTTGGTTTTGGCCAAGGTTATCAGCCGGTTGCTTCCTTCAACTATGGCGCGAAGCTTTATGAAAGAGTGCGTGAAGCTACGAAGTTCACAGCCGCTGCAGGCACATTGATCATGCTTGCTGTCAGCATAGTCTGCTTCGCTTTCGCTCCGGCTGTGATTGGAGCTTTCAGAGCGGATGATGTGCTTGTCATGGAAATCGGTGTTAAGGCATTGCGCCTGCAGATGCTCTTGATGCCTCTGACAGGCCTTGTCACAGCTACAAACATGGGTTTGCAATCGACAGGCAATTCAGGGCCTGCGACAGTGCTTTCCATGCTCAGACAGGGGATTTTCTTCCTCCCTCTGATTCTTATCATGCCAAAGGTAATGGGAATTGGTGGGGTGATAGCTGCACAGCCACTTTCAGATGCATTTTCATTTGTAGTAGCTGTCTTTTTCTATTCATCTTTCCTGAAAATGCTTAAGCAGAAGAGCCTTGAAATAAAGTAATTGCTGCTAACAAATTATGATGGCTTGATTGTAATCAGGGATGTCTCCCTTATGTATTTCATTAGTATACAATGAAATAAGTTAAAAATGAGCATCGCTTACTAAACTTATGCTTCTTTCTTGGAAAATTAATGGGTTTAAGTGGTATAATCAAGCTATGAAAATCAGGAAGATTAAAGGCGTAGTTAAAGACTATGCATGGGGTAACAGCGATTTCATTCCTTCGCTGATTGGTGGCGCTACGGGAAAGCCTCAGGCTGAACTCTGGCTTGGTACTCATCCTTCAGGGGATGCTGAAGTGGAAGGTGATGGAAAGCTTTCATCTCTTGTCATGGAGGATGTCTCCTACCTGGGCGAAAAAGCCTGGAGGAAATATAGCGGCAGATTGCCTCTCCTGATGAAAGTGCTCGCGATTGCCAGACCTCTTTCATTGCAGTGTCATCCGAATAAAGAACAAGCTGTGAAAGGCTGGGAAAGGGAAGCTGGAGACAGAGCTAAAGGCCTTGCCGTTTCCTATCAGGATGATAACGAGAAGTGTGAGATGATTCTTGCACTATCACCAATAACAGCGCTTTGCGGTTTCAGGGATCTGGAAGTCATCAAAGCAGATTTGGCTGCCGTTGTACCTGTCTCGTTTGTCAGAACACTGAAAGTTCTCTCCGATAGCATTGAGAATCTTTTCATGTCGTTGTTTGCTCTTCCTGAAGCGGAGAAGACTGCAATACTGAAAGAGCTGAAGGAATCACTTTCCGCTTCTTCATCGGAGGATTGGGAAGGTCTTTTTCTGACACGGAAAGGAATCGCATCCGAGTGCCTTACTGAATATCCTGATGATATCGGATGTTTATTCCCATATCTGATGAATGTAGTGCATTTGCAGATTGGAGAAGCTATGCCGATTACTCCAGGCACACTTCATGCTTATGTATTTGGCAATGGTGTTGAGCTGATGAATGATTCCGACAATGTGCTCCGTGGTGGTCTGACGAAAAAGCGAATGGATCTCCCGGAACTACGTAGCATCATGAAGTTTGAGAAGCTCGATGTACGCAAGTGCACAGCTGCCAAAGATGGATATGGCCGCATTGCTTTCTCATCTCCATCTCCTGATTTCGCGCTTGTTGCTATTCCTTCCGGTACATATGAAATAAAGAATGATCCTATCGCAATCATGCTCGTTACAGAGGGACGTGTACGCTTTATGGCGAAAGGTGAGAGCCTTGAGCTGGAAAAAGGGGAAGCTGCCATAATCCCTGCAGGTCTTGAGTATACGATGACAGTCCGCGGTACTGCTTACATGTCCGAGGTACCAGATGCTGAATAGACGCAGGATAGACTTGATTCTTGAGCGTGAAATCATAGAAGCGATGGGCTGTACAGAGCCGGCTGCCGCAGCGTTGGCCGGAGCGAAAGCTGCAGAGCTTTTTGGCATGAAGCCGGAGAGAGGAGTTGCTGTTGTCTCTCCTAATATGATGAAAAATGCTATGGGTGTCTCAATCCCAAATTCCAGCTTGCATGGAATCAAAGCGGCTGTGACACTTGGCATCACTATCCATGATTCTTCCGCAGGTCTTTCAGTGCTCTCCACTGTCACTGACAAAGAGAGGATGGAGGCTCAGTCATTCCCTCTTGATGTTGAGATTGATGAGAACGCTCCATCGCTGTATGTTAAGGTCACTGTCTATGGGGCAGGGCACTCTGCTTCTGCTGTCATTTCCGGAGAGCATGATAGATTCACATCGCTTGAGCTTGATGGCAGGCCTCTTCCTGAAGCTCCTATGTTCTTTCCAGAGTGCAAGTCGTTCTCTGAGGATGATTTTCTCGCAACGCTTACTATCGGTGATGTGCTTGAGTACGCTTCCAATCTTTCTGTTGTGATCAAAGATCTGCTCAGGAAAGCTGTTGCGGAGAATAAAGCTATCAGCAAGGCAGGTCTGACAGAAGAGTGGGGGCTCTCTGTCGGACGCTTGATGGGACAGACCGTGAAAGATCCGCCATCATCTTTGGATGAGGCTATGAGAAAGGCAGCTGCTGCCGCTGCAGCTGGTTCCGATGCAAGAATGGCTGGATCTGTTCTGCCTGTCATGATCAACTCAGGTTCTGGCAATCAGGGGATTACTGTTACAGTCCCTGTCGCTGTCGTGGCGGAATATTTGGGCAAGGACGAGGAAGAGATGCTCTCGGCTGTCTCTATCAGTGAGCTTATTGGTATCATCCTAACAAGCCATAAAGACAGACTCTCGGCGCTATGTGGTGCATTTACAGCTTCTATCGGGACAGCTTGTGCTTATGCATGGCTTTTGGGCTGTGACAGCACTGTGCTGGATGCCACTATAAATAATATGGTCGGAAACTTGTCCGGAATCATCTGCGATGGAGCTAAAGACACTTGTGCTCTTAAGATCTATTCTTCGCTGATCGCGGCCTCTATTGCTGTTGAGCTTGCGATGAAAGGCAAACGTGCTGGTGGTGAAGCTGGCATCGTCGGTGATGATTCGCTCGCGTCAATTGACCATCTGACAAGAATCTCTCATGAAGGCATGGAGCAGACTAACCGTACAATTTTGCAGATCATGCTCGAAAAGACCAAGTCAGGTTCCTGATGAAATATGCAGCGATAGATTTTGAGACAGCTTCCGCTTCTCCCGATAGCGCTTGTTCTATCGGGATAGTGAAGATGGATGAGGAAGGCGCAGTCATAGACAGCTTCTATTCGCTTGTCTCGCCACCACGGCATGAATTTGATCCACGTTGTTTCGCAATCCATCATCTGGATCCTGCTGCAATCATGGCAGCTCCGACAATGGCTTTATTGTGGCCAGAGATTAAAGACTTCATAGGTGATCTTCCTCTTGTAGCTCATAATGCACCTTTTGATATCAAAGTGCTCCGCAGCACTCTCCAGTCATGGAACATAGAGTGCATTCATAATGAATACTACTGCACGCTTTCACTTTCCAGAAAGCTTTGGAAAGGCCGTCCTTCATATAAGCTGACATCGTTAGCCGCTTCTTTCGGTTGGAAATATGAGGCACACAATGCGCTTGCAGACAGCGAGATTTGCGGTCGCCTCTTTTCTCGTCTATGCGGAAGCGCGCTCTTTGACGATGATGTTGCAAAAAGATTCTTTTCACGCATCTACAGAGACAAGAGCTACCCAAAGCGAGTTTGATGTTTACTCTTTCTCCATTAGATGCAATCGGACAGCCAGTAGCGGGTAGAGACAGATACACCAGATACCTAGTCCAAAGTATGTTGTGAACGATGTGAACTCTGCGGGGGCTGGTATGATGTGGATGATCATAGCAACCAGCGCTGTGGAGACAAGTCCAAGTACAAATCTTGTGATCTTCATGCCCATCGATCCATTCTCAGGAGCTGATGAGACGAACTTTCTTTCCAGATAGAAGCCAAGCATTGCTCCTCCAGTGATTGCGAGCGTTGACATCAAATCTTCAAACGCGATTTTGTCGATTTCTGTGATAGAGAGCAGTATCGCGATAACAGCTCCTGCAATCGATGTCAGCAAGCCGAATATGAATGTGAAGACCAAGAATGGTCTTCTCTCATCATATAAACGAAGCATCAGCGGGGTGAGTATAAAGCCTGAGGCAAGTCCGATTATTGTTCCGATTGCTACGTCGAATGGCCAGTGCACACCGAGCACTAATCGTGATAGCGGAACAAGTACGATGGGTATAAGGCATATTACAGTTGCCCATTTTTTCCAGATAGTGACTATCAATGAGGAATAGAAAGCTCCAGATGTCGTACTGTGCCCAGATGGGAATGAGTATCCTGTAGCTGTCGACAGTCTCTTTCCCTCTATCAAGTGAGGATAACGCTGGAATGGCCTTTCGACTTTGAAGATAGCTTTCAGCGATTGTGAGACGATGAGCGCGGATAAAAGCGCTGTGACTGCAGCGAAAGCTTTCTTGCGGCTTACGCACCATAGAAGAATCATGATGATGACTAATGGAATGGCTATCTCTTCAAAGAGAGAGAATATCTCAGCGATTATCTGAATGGAATTTGTTCTGATGCTTTGCAGGAAAAGCAGAATATCAAGTTGCATTTATGACTCCTTCCTCTCTGAGAGGAACATGAGAAGCGCCATCAGTATGATGACTGCATATCCAATCAGGCTCAACGCATCCGGTATCTGTGAAAAGACGAACCAGCCGATGAGCGCTGTGAAGATGACTTGTGAATAATCATATACGGAAATTTCCCTCGCAGGAGCATAGCGATAGGTTGCTGTGATTGAGAACTGCCCACCAGCTGCAGCAAGTCCTGCCAGAAGAAGGATGAAAAGCTGTGTTATCTCCATCGGAACGAATGAGAATATCATATAAGGGACAGTTACAAGACATGAGAAAACGGAGAAGAAGAGCACAACAACAGGTCCGCTGACACCTCTCTTCCCAAGGGCTCTTACGCATGTGTACGCGCTTCCAGCTCCCAATCCTCCTAAGAATCCTATCAGAGAGGCTCCCAGATTAACATTCTGAAATGTAGGCTTTATGACAAAAAGTGAACCAATGAAGGCTCCAAGGACTATCAAAGCGACCTTTGGCTTGATTTTCTCCTTTAGGAAGAGCAGAGAGAAGAGCAATGTAAAGAATGGAGCCATCTTATTCAGCATGGTTGCATCTGAGAGAATCAGATGATCGACAGCATAGAAGTTGCCAAGAATACCTACAGTCCCTGTTGCAGAACGAAGCAAGAGCAGGGGAATGTCCTTTTTATGTACGGAAATTGACTTCCTTTCTTTCAAGACTAGAACAAATGCGACAAGAGCCGCGATGAAATTGCGGAAAAAACTCTTCTCTATAGAGGGAATATCTCCTGCGAGTCTGACAAACATATTCATCATCGCAAAGCAGAATGCAGATGAAAGGATGCAAAGTATTCCCTTTATTCTTCTGTCCATGACTCGTATTCTACCAAATTGAGGTGATTGAGAAAATCTAGTAAATAACAGACAAAAATAATACGATATGTACAAATATATGTGAAGAAAAGTTCTTGCACGAAAGAAAACTTCAGTTAATAAATTTTTCTGAGGCTTGGATTTTCATACAATAAAATGAACCAATGTTCCGTTTTTTGCAAATATATGTGTTTTTCTACTTGAAACTATGGATTTTACGGATACAATCTATAATTAACTGAAGAAATGTTCTCATTTCGATTTTCAGTGTTATTCTTTTGCTTCGTTTTCCATTAAAGGAGGAAACCATGAAGAAAATTTCTGTGCTGCTTCTTGTTGCAGTAGCTATGATGATTCCTCTCTTCGCACAGGGTTCTGGCGAGAGCGGACAGACAGTTCTTACACTTTCAGAAGTTCATGCTGAAGGCTATCCTACAACACTCGCTGATTATGAGTTTGCTCGTCTTGTAGAAGAGAGAACAGAGGGAAGAATCAAGATTGAAGTTTACTCTGGTGGAACACTGTATGGTGAAGAGACTGGTTCTATTGAAGCTCTCCAGATTGGTGACCTTGCATTCGCACGTGTTTCCGCATCTCCTGTTGCTTCCTATGTTCCAGCACTCAACGTAATCCAGCTTCCTTATCTCTATAGAGATGGCGAGCATATGTGGCAGGTTCTCAATGGACCTATCGGACAGCAGATGCTTGAGGATATCGAGGCTTCTGGTTCAGGTCTCGTAGGTCTTTGCTACTATGACGCTGGTGCTAGAAACTTCTATACAACAACTCCTGTTACATGCGCAGCTGACATGGCAGGTCTCAAGATCAGACTCCAGAACAACCCAATGATGGTTGAGATGGTTCAGCTTCTTGGTGGCAATGGTGTTACAGGTATCGGACCAAACGATGTTTACTCAGCTATCCAGCAGGGAACAATCGATGGCGCAGAGAACAACTGGCCAACATACGAGTCAATGGGCGACTATCAGGTAGCTCCATACTTCGTACTTGATGGACACACAAGAGTTCCTGAGATCCTTCTCGCTTCTCAGGCTGTTCTTGACACACTTGATCCAGCAGACGTTGAGATCATCAAGCTGTGTGCAAAAGAGACACAGGCTTATGAGATTGAGCAGTGGGCTCTCCGTGAGCAGTCTTCTGAGGAGAAGGTTACTTCCGAAGGTGTTATCGTAACAGAGCTCACACCAGAGCAGCTGCAGGAGTTCCAGGACAAGATGGCTCCTCTCTATGCAAAGTATGGTGCAGGTTACGAGGATGTAATCGCAGAAATCCAGAATACTGGACTTTGATTGTCAATTATGCTCAACGGGGAGAGTCTCTCCCCGTTTATAAATTTTAGGGGAGGCGGACAATGTCCGGATCATTACTTCATAACTGGCTGGTAGATAACAAACTTGTTATTGATAAAAGCCAGTACAAAGGCAAGACGCCATTCAAAGCATATATCATTCTAGTCAACCACTGGTGTCACAGAATCATTCTGACGATTTCCCAGATTGCACTTATCGTCATGCTTTGCATTGTTTTCTGGAATGTCGTTCTGCGTTATTGCTTCAATACAGGTATCGGTGCTGTAGATGAGGTCGCAAGACTTCTTGTTACATGCTTCACATTCCTTGCATGTGCTATCGGTGTAAGAGACCATATGCATATTTCTGTCACGATGGTTTACAACAGATTCAAGAAGGGCGGAAAGATGCGTAAATTCATGGATGTGCTTCCAGATGTATCCACTCTTTTCTGTGGTGCGTTCTTCTTCTATTTTGGAGGGAGCTACATGCTTCGTCTGATGGGGCTTCCAGGCACTCTCCCGATGACAGGACTTCCTACATGGGTGCAGTATATAGCAGTTCCATTTGCAGGTATCATCATGGTATTTGACTCAATTCTCTTCCTTATCAGAGTTCTCAATCCTAATGATCTTCTCTATAGTGAAGCAGAAGTTGATTATGAGGAACTTGTAAAACAGCAGGCTGCAGAGGCCGCTGCTGCTGCAAAGGGAGGAAAGAACTGATGGCAAGTACAACTATTGCAATTATTGTGCTCATCGGAGGCTTTTTCCTTCTGATGGCATTTAAAGTACCTGTAACATTCTCGATGTTCATTGCAGCTATTGCTTCGACATTCTTTGTTCCTGGTACAAACCCGACGACAATGGTCCGCATGATGCTCGATGGCGTAAACAACTTCACGATGCTCGCCATCCCGTTCTTCATAGTCATGGGCGAAATCATGGCGGCAGGTCAGATCTCCGATAAAATCGTTGATCTTGCAAACCTTGCTGTAGGTCGTTTCCGCGGTGGCCTTGCATATGTTAACTGTATCGACTCCATGTTCTTCGGTGGTATCTCCGGTTCAGCTGTTGCTGACGTATCATCACTTGGTTCTGTTGTTATTCCTATGATGGTCAAGCAGGGATATGACAGGGAGTTCACTGTCGGTCTTACAGTTACAACTGCTTGCCAGGGTGTTCTTATTCCACCATCACACAACATGGTTATCTACGCTCTTGCAGCTGGTACAGGTGTCTCTATCGGACAGCTTTTCTATGCAGGCTTCGCTCCTGGAATCTGTCTCGGACTTGGCTTCATGCTTATGTGTTTCCTCCTCGGAAAGAAATATAACTTCCCGAAGGGAGAGAAGATGTATAAGAATGATCGTGTAAGATGGATTGGCAAGGCGAATGGCCAGAGCGGCAAGCTTCCTGAGGGAGAGGGCTGGATTGCTATCGGCAACATTGCACTTGGAAACTGCATGAGAGTTCTTCTCAGTGCTATCCTGCCTATGATGACTCTTGTAATCATCCTCGTTGGAACAGGTGCAGGTGTGTTCACAGCAACTGAAAGCTCTGCAGTCGCTTGTTTCTACACATTCATCCTGACATATTTCATCTTCCGTGCTGATAAGATCAAGAATTTCGGTAAGGTATTGAGAAATTCCCTCAAGACACTTGCTGTTGTTCTTACGCTTATCGGAACAGCTAAAGCATTCGCTTATATGATGACAAGACTGAGAATTCCTGCAGCTATCACAAATGCTCTTATCGGATTCTCTGATAATCCATATGTGATTTTCCTTATCATCAATATCCTGTTGCTTATCCTTGGCTGTTTCATGGATATGGCTCCGCTTATCATGATCATGACTCCGATTCTGCTTCCTGTCGTCCAGCAGCTTGGAATGACGGATGTTCATTTCGGTATCATCATTATCTTCAACTTGGCTATCGGTCTGTGTACACCTCCTGTAGGCTCTGCGCTTTTCGTTGGCTGTGCTGTTGGTAAGTCATCTCTGGAAGCTACAGCGAAGAAGATGCTCCCGCTCTTTGCGGTCATGCTTATCATGCTGTTGGTTTTCACATACGTTCCGTATATCTTCCAGATTCCACTTTTCGGATATTGATTTCATTTACGCCCGCTTCATCTGGAGCGGGCATAGTCCTTTTTTTTGTGTATGAAGATTTTAATTATTGGCGCTGGTAGAAGAGGAGTCAGAATCGGCAGGCATCTCGCCGCTGAGGGTTCTTCTATCACTTTTCTTGATAAATCAATTTCCAGATGCCATGCTGCTGAAGCTAAAGTCGATTGCTTAGCAGTTTGTGGATCGGGAACAGACCTTGAAAAACTCAAAGAAGCAGGTGCCGCAGATGCTGATACGGTTATCGCAGTGACGGATTCAGATGAAGTGAATATCGTTTCATGTGGCATCATCGCTTCTGAATTTCCTTCTGTAGTAAACACAATTGCAGCTATCCGGTCATCAGGGTATTTAGGAGCAGAGGGGCTTCCTCCGAAAATCCTTGGCATTACGCACATAATCAATCCAGACCAGGAGGGAGCTCACAGGATTCTAGATACAATCCACTATGGGCTCTATCGCGATACGCTTATCTTCCCCGGTACAGATTTCATGATTTTCACTGTGCAGGAAGGGCAGGGTGCCATCAGACAGGGAGATGCTGTCATGGCGCTTCGTAAGCGCATAAATGAGAACTTCGTCATTGCAGCTATCTACAGGCATGGAGCTGTTATCATTCCGACTGGTGAAACCGAGATCAGGCAAGGTGATATCGCTGTTGTTATCACAGATAGCGATAAAGCGTACTCTTCCTTAAGTGGGTCCTCAGAGAGAGAGGTTTACAGCGAGCCTGACAATTTGGTAATTCTGGGTGCTACTAGGATCACGAGATTCCTTCTCTATGCTTTCTCTCCAAAGGAAAGGAAGAGAGTGCGCCTTATCGAGAAGGATGCGGCTGCGGCTGAGGAATTTGCCTCTCTATTTCCTGAGGTGACTGTACTGAATGCTTCCATTACAGATGAGAGCATCTGGGAAGATGAGGATTTAGGAGCATCGGATCTATTCATCAGTCTTACAGATAATGATGAGCTTAATATCGTCACAGCTGGCTATGCTCGAAGAATCGGTACAAAGAAGACAATTGCTCAAGTCAAATCCAACTCCAATTACAGTCAATTCGCCCTCTCGCTTGGTGTAGATGTCGCACTATCAATTACTGATGTCACTGTCGACTCACTTATACGTTATCTCAGGGGTGATGGTATTTCCGCTATGCATACGCTCTTTGAAGGTGAGCTGGAAGTTTATGAGTATGTCATTCAAGATTCATTTCCGTTCTTGGGAAAAGCCCTGAAGCATGTCCATTTCAGAAACAGAATCGTCATTGCTGGCGTAAGGCGTGCAGATGGCACTTCGCTTGTCCCGGATGGAGAGTATGTTTTCACTGAAGGAGATAGCCTGATTCTTTCCATTCGCCATGATGAGAGTGGTTATCTCAAGGAGCTGTTCCGCTGATGCATATAAAGTCTGTTTTGCGAGTACTTGCACTTATTCAGCTTCTTGTTGGTGTTTGCATGCTTGTTCCGTTTGCCCTTGCTTTCTATTATGATGAAGGCGAAGCTGTGGATGCCTTTGCTGTTACAGAAGGAGCTATTGTTCTCTTCGCTTTTTTCATTCTGATTGCCACGCGGAAAGAGAAAACGACAATCAAGGCGCGTGATAGCTATCTCTTAGTTACGCTTGTCTGGGTGGTTGCAACAGCTTTCGGCGCCTTGCCGCTTTATCTTACGCATACGTTCGAGACTTATCCATCTTGTTATTTTGAAATCATGTCAGGATTCACGACGACAGGAGCTACTGCGCTGTCTTCGATAGAGGATAAGATGAAATCCATCCTCTTTTGGCGCGGTATGACAAACTGGCTGGGTGGCATGGGTATCGTCGTTCTCTTCGTTGCGCTTATCCCGTTTATTGGACTTAAGGGGACGAGCCTTGTCAACGCTGAGTCTGTAGGTCCGACAAAGGATAAGCTGACGCCGAAAATACAGCATACAGCTTTCGCGCTTTGGGCTATCTACACATTCTTTTCATTTGTTCAGGTACTGCTTCTCTGGATTGAGATACCGCTCTATGATGCTGTGACTGTCATGTTCGGCACTATGGGAGCGGCTGGCTTCTCTGCTAAGAACTCATCGATAGGTAGTTATCATTCGGCTTATGTTGACTGGATAGTTACCATCTTCATGATTATAGCGGGCTCTAACTTCTCGCTTTATTTCAAAGCAATCAGAGGCCATGTGAAGGAAGCTACGAAGGATAAGGAACTCAGGCTTTACTTGTTTATCATCACAGTTTTCACGCTGTTGATCACATTCGATGTCATCGATACTTATGGTGGCTTCATGACAGCGCTTCGCTATGCAGCTTTCCATGTCGCTTCTATCATAACAACGACTGGTTTTGCGACATATGATTACAATTTCTGGCCACAGTTCTCAAAGACGTTGCTCGTCCTTCTCTTCTTTGTCGGAGGCTGTGCAGGATCCGCAGGTGGCGGTATCAAAGTAACGAGAGTAGGTGCGATGATATCCCTGGCAAAGAATGCCATCAAGAAGCGTTTGCATCCTAATGCAGTCATCCCGTTGAAACTTGGAGATGCAAATATAGATCAGAGTACAATGCTATCGTTGGCTGGTTTTGTCGGTGCTTATATCCTCTCAGGCTTGATCGGAACTGTGATTTTCTCGCTATCTGGCTATGACTTTGAAACCTGCTTCACCGCAAGCTTCCTGCTTTTGGGAAATATCGGTATAGGTATGGGAGATGTTGGACCAAGTGGTAATTTCTCCATCTTCTCTGATTGGATTCTCTCTGCTGGTTCATTCCTGATGCTGATTGGCCGTCTGGAGCTTTTCACAGTCTTTGCGCTCTTTACGAGAAATTTCTGGAAGAAATAAAGTATATTCTCTCCTTTCTGGTGTACACTATTGAAAGGAGAGGAAGTTTATGAAAAGAATTCTTGCAATCGCTGCACTCTCAATAGCTGCAGCTGCTTCAGCTTTTGGTTGTTCTGGTTTTGCCTGGCATACTGAGGATGGTTGCCATCTTCTTGGCCGTACCTATGACATGTTCGGCGATCTCAGTGGAAATAGGATAACTGTAGTTGCTCCAGGCTATGAGCTTCATGCATCACCTTCAGGAGAAGGAGGGACGATAACTATGAAGTATGGCTTTCTTGGTAATGCTATACAGGGAGCCGCTTCTCCAATCTTCACTGATGGAATCAATGAGAAAGGCCTGATGGGTACGCTGCAGAATTTCCCTGGCTATGGACATTACAATACACAGCAGATGGATGGAAACACGGACCTTCATCCTGCTTTCTTTGTTCCTTATATGCTTGGTACATGCTCTTCTGTCGATGAAGTAGAAGAAGCTGTAAAGCATCTCAACCTCACAGATGAGCTTATTTTTGGCGCTCATATGTCTGTTCACTATATCTTCTCAGATGAGAGCGGAGAAGCGATCATCATTGAACCAGATGAGGATGGAATCACTGTATATCGCGATACTATTGGAATCATGACGAATTCCCCAGATTATAACTGGCAGGTGACGAATCTGAAGAACTATGTTGCTGTGTCCAATGTCGATACACCTCCACGCGAGATACTTGGGACTACATTCTCCGCTTTTGGCAATGGTACAGGTGGAAGCTTCGGCCTTCCAGGAAGCTACTCATCTCCAGCCCGTTTCGTCCGTCTGGCATTCGCTAAGGAATTTGCACCGCTGGGAAAGAACGAGCTTGATGGTATCACAAGAATGTTCGGTACATTCTCAGTTGTTTATGTTCCAGATGGAATGCTCAAGGAAAGCGCGGATCATGAAGCATATGAGAGAACTCTATGCACTACAGCTATGTGTGCAGAGAGCAGGACGTATTATTTCTCACCAGCAGAGAACAGGCGGATCAATGCATATAATGTAAATAATGCGTTGGCAGCTATGGCGGAAGGTGAGACGATTGCATTCTACCCGATACCAATCGATGAGGATGTTAATTATGTAATTTGATTTTGAGGCGATGAGGCTGTTCCTTTGATGAAACAGCCTCTTTTTATGCTGTTAGCTTCTTTCTTAATTTAGTATAGCCCCAGAGGGAAATCAGCCAGTTGGCAATCCACCCAATTGGTACTGCTGTCCATACAGCCGCAATTCCGAAGCAAGGAGCTGCTGCAAATGCAATAATGACACGGATTGAGAGATTGACTAGATTTGCTGTTGTGAAGACTGCCATTATGCCAGCGCCTCGTAACACACCGTCTGTAATCATCTTGAATCCTATAAATGCAAAGAACCAGCCCATGAATGTCAGGTATCCGGTGCCTGTAGCCATAGCAGGCTGGGAGCCTTCTTTTCCTAGGAAGAGCGTAATGATTCCATCAGAGCATGTCTCCAGCACAATGCAGATTAATGCCGCTGATATTATAACGATGAGATAAGCATTCCGATAACCTCTGATTACTCTCTCGTTCTGCTTTGCCCCAAGATTCTGGGCTGTATAAGTGCTTATAGAATTCCCCATCGCAACCATTGGAACTATGACAAAGCTCTCAACGCGCATTGCTGCGGAGAAGCCTGCTAGAACTTCAGAGCCGAAGCTGTTTACAACGCTCTGCACAAGCATCATACCGATTGACACGGTAGATTGCTGAAGTATTGATGGAAGCGCGATGCGCCAGATTCTCTTTGCCAGTTCTCCAGAGTAGGATGAAGCGGCAGTTCCTCCAAAGCTTTTCAGATATCTGATAAGTATTTGGAATGAAATGATGGCAGAGAGGCCTTGTGAAATCAGAGTTGCCCATCCTGCGCCTCTTACTCCCATTTCCATTGGTCCTACCATGATGATATCCAATACGACATTCAACATCGATGAGAAGATTAGGAGATAGAGAGGGACTTTCGACTTACCCAATGCGTTAAACATCGACGAGAGTACATTGTACATGAAAAGGAATGGCAGGCCGAGGAAGTAGATCCTTAGATACGCTGAAGCTTCTGGCAGAATATTGCCCGGAGTATTCAGCGCTCTCATGATTGGATGGCTGAATATGAAACCGAAAACGGCAAGGATGATAGAGGTCAGCAGAAATGAGAAAAGGCTTGTGCTGATGCTCTGTTTCATCGTTTTGTAATCAGCGCTGCCAAACGCTTTACTGACAACTACCGATGCCCCCATTCCGCCTCCTATAGCTATGGATATGAAGACGGAAGTGAGCGAGTAAGAAGCTCCGACGGAAGCAA
This sequence comes from Candidatus Ornithospirochaeta stercoripullorum, assembly GCA_017694595.1. Taxonomy (GTDB): domain Bacteria; phylum Spirochaetota; class Spirochaetia; order Sphaerochaetales; family Sphaerochaetaceae; genus Ornithospirochaeta; species Ornithospirochaeta stercoripullorum. The sequence continues at coordinate 26,948 of JADIMT010000055.1, forward strand.
GTGCATTCTCTCCTACGAAACGCCCTACGATGACTGAGTCCGTCATCGTATAGAGCTGCTGGAAGAGATTTCCAAGCATGATAGGTATAGAGAATGTAAGAATAGCCTTTGCGGGTGTATCAGTGACAAGGTAGCGTGTGTTTGTCATCTTGAGAAAAAAACTTTGAAAAGCCTGTAAAGTGCTTCAGTGTCCCGTACGCCAGCACTTTCATATGGTGAGTGCATCGCCAGCTGTGCTGCTCCGATATCAACAGTAGGAATGCTGAGTTTCTCAGTTGCGAGATTGCCTAGCGTAGAACCTCCAGGGATATCTGAATGATTTGCAAAATACTGGTATGGGATTGAATTCTCATCCATCAATGCTCTCAGATAGCTGGCACTATAGGCATCTGTTGTATATTTCTGCGCCGCGCTGAACTTAATAGCAACTCCGCCATTCATTCTTGCTTTGTTCGTGATATCACACTTCTCGCTGTAGTTGGGATGCATTGCGTGGCAATTATCTGCGCTGATAGAGAACGATGCAGCTGTTTTCATAGCTCTTTCCTCCTCATCCATGCACAGCGCATGGGCAATCCTGGAGACAACGAGCGGCAGGAAATCAGAAAGCGCACCTTGCTTTGTGCCGCTGCCAGTCTCTTCGTTGTCGAAGAGCATCAGGATAGGCATATAATCTCCAGGCATAGAATCCTCAATAGCTCTGAATGCTGTATATGCGCACATCAGGTCATCAATCTTTGGAGCTGAGAAGAATTCATTGTTGAGTCCCCAGATGGATGCAGGTGTGCGTGAATAGAGATAGAGCTCATACTCCAGCAAGTCTTCAACATTGCAGCATGCAGCTTCTGCAAGTGCTTTTCTAAATCTACCTTTCTCTATACCTTCAGCAAGGATGGGCAGCATATCTTTCTGTGCACTGTAGCTGTTGTTTTCGTTGACTTTCCTGTTCATGTGGATAGCGAGATTGGGAATGAGAACCAGATCTCTGGAGAAATCTACAAGCTTCTCAGTAATTCCTCCTTTTCCCTTCTCATAGACTCTGCCAGCGATTGAGAGAGGTCTGTCGAACCAGGGAGCCATCAAAAGTCCGCCATAGACTTCTGTATTCAGCACAGTATAAAGGCCAGAGGATGTGACTTCAGGTTCTGTCTTCACTTTGAATGCAGGACTGTCCGTATGTGCAGAGACGATGGAGAAGCCTTTGAAAGGTTTTTCAGGAACGCGGAATGTGGCAAGTGCTGAGCTGTTTCTTGTCACAATGTATGACCTTCCTTTCTCTATCCTCCATCTCTCTTTTTCATCGAGAGGTAGAAAACCGTTTTCTTTCAATGATAATTCCATGTTTTCCACTGCATGGAACTGCGTAGGACTTTTTGCTATAAAACTGCAAAGATCAGCAGTCATCTGTTCTTGTTCATTCATAGCTCTGAGTGTAGCTTAGAGCAATTATTTTGTGTAGGAACTTATGTGAATAGAAGAGGCCGCCCAGTTTTCTGGGACAGCCAAAATATGGAAAAAAATACTTTTACTCTACATCCTGTAGAGCTGCATAGTCCTCTTCACCGGTTCTCACTTTGACAACCTTGGTGACATTGTAGACGAAGATCTTTCCATCTCCGATATGTCCTGTATATAGTGCTTTCTTCGCCGCTTCTATCACTGAATCCACAGGTATCTTGCTGACAACGACTTCTACCTTTACTTTTGGAATCAGGTTGACATCAAGTTCAGCTCCACGGTATCGCTCTCCAGCGCCTTTCTGTATGCAGCATTCCATCACCTGAGTCATTGTGATTCCTGTGACTCCGAGGCGGTTGAGCGCGGTCTTCAGAGCGTCAAAGCGCGAAAGACGGCAGATGATGGAAACCTTGTGCATCCCTGTATCATAAACACCATCGACGATAGTCTTTTTGTTAACGACTTTTATCGCAGCATCCGTCTCCGCTTTTGAAGCCTTGTCATAGTCCTCTTCACCAAGATCCGTGTTTTCATTGATTTCCATATCAAGGGCTGAGACATCGCTGATTGCGAATCCAGAGTATGCAGAAGCAAGTCCATGCTCATGCATATCAAGGCCATCAATCTCTACTTCCTTGGAAACTCTGAGACCGACAGCTTTATCAATCAGTTTGAAGACTATGAACATTACTATCAATACATAAGCTGCAACTGATACAATTCCAAGAAGCTGTATGCCCAGCTGACCAAAGCCACCACCGTAGAATAGGCCAGGCGCAACACCATTGCCGCCATCGCTGAAAAGTCCTACAGCTATAGTTCCCCATATGCCATTTACCATGTGTACGGAAATCGCACCTACTGGATCATCAATCTTCACGACTTTATCAAAGAATTCAACGAAAAGAACAACGAGAACTCCCGCTACAAAACCAATGAAGAATGCACCTACCGGAGTTACGCAGTCACATGGCGCTGTGATAGCCACAAGGCCTGCAAGTGCTGCGTTGAATGTCATTGATACATCAGGTTTGCCATAACGAATCCATGTGAAAACCATTGCAATGACAGTCGCAATTGCAGCTGCGAGATTTGTATTGAACATGACAAGAGAACCGAGAATCATGTCCTCATCCGTAGACATTGCGACGGTCGAACCACCATTGAATCCAAACCAGCAGAACCAGAGGATGAAAACACCCAAAGCCATAGCTGTCATATTATGTCCCGGAATAGCCCGTGGCTTGCCGTTTTTGTCATACTTTCCGATGCGAGGTCCAAGAAGCGCGGCACCAAGACATGCTGTGAGTCCTCCGACCATATGAACGCATGTAGAACCTGCAAAATCATGGAAATTCAGAGATGAAAGCCATCCACCTCCCCAAATCCAATGGCCTGAGATAGAGTAGATAACCAAACTGATTGCAGCGCTGTAGAGGCAATAAGCCTTGAAATTCGTGCGTTCCGCCATTGAGCCGGAGACAATTGTTGCCGCTGTGGCACAGAATACTGTCTGGAAGATTGCATAGCACCAGATTGGAAGCGTGCCGAAATCATAGTTTCCTCTGATAAGAGGATCAAAACCACCTATTAGCGGCCCAGAGCCTGCAAACATGATTCCGAACCCGATAAGCCAGAAGCATGGAGCACCGATACAGAAATCCATCATGTTCTTCATGAGTATGTTTCCTGTATTCTTTGCACGTGTAAGTTCAGCTTCGCAAAGCGCGAATCCAGCTTGCATGAAAAAGACAAGAATTGCTGCAACAAGAGTCCATTACATCCGTCGCTGAATACATTCCCACTCCTCCCCATATCATCCCAGAATAAAAAAGGTGCACGACAGGACAGTCCTATGTGCACCTCTTTGTACCGGGAATAAGCTTTGAAAAAGAAAAAACGCCTTGGTATCCCAAAGCGTCTTTGCTTATATTCTCATTAACCCTTTTTGTGCGCTCTTTGTCAATAGAAAAGACAGCGAATTTTAAATTTTACCCGTAACTCTTTGCAATGAAAACATATCAATTACAAAAAACAGGACAGCATGTTCAGTGACTTAGATTCATGAAGCTTTTGACAGGAATGCTGAAAAGGATGCCCATGCCACGCTTTTTTAGTATATCCATGCTGTTGATGGCGTTTATGATAGGCTGAGCCTTCTCACTGGGAACAACTATCATTAGTATTTCTTTTTCAGGAACCAGCGGGGAACCGAAGAACTTCACATCATCTTCAGTGCTTGTGCCATGTGCGTTTATGACAGTGCCTCCGCCAGCACCTGCTTTTCTAGCAGTTGCCATAATCTCTTCGCTGTATCCATCTTCAGTGATGACTTCTATAAGTGTCCAGCCTGAATCCATTGTTTCAACCTCCGTGTCGATAATCATGGCAATGCCCTTTGCCTGTACAACTTTTATGCTTTTGAGGACATCATCTACAATTGTGTTATCCATCACGCTGACCAGTACTTCTTGCTTTGTATCTCCCAATCCCAAAGCTGCAAGGATGGTTCGTGTTGCTGTGCCACGTGCATTGCATACTGTACCTCCTGGTGCACCTGCCTTTCTGGCTGCTGCCATTATATGTTTCGCTTCGCCTCTCTGTACTACAGAGATCAACGTGCTTCTGTTCATAAGTTCCCCCTTTGAGTTGTCTTGATTCTGTAGATTATGCCGAGAATCTCGATGAGAAGAATTGGCATCATAGCTATCATGGCTATCATTCCGAATGACGAAGAGAGCGTCGCTCCATCTGTCCCGGAAGCGGCTCCAATGGCAATCGGCAAGAGGAATGCTGAGCTCATAGGACCAGTTGCAACTCCTCCTGAGTCAAATGCGATGGCCGAGAACAATCCCGGAGTCCAGATCATAAGGATGATTATAAGCGCATAGCCTGGGAGAAGAAACATCCAGATAGGAAGATTGTAGACAGTGCGGATTAGAGAAAGCACTACTGCTAAAGCAACTCCAAGCGCTAGTGTTGCCAGCATTACTTTCCGGCTTATTCTACCACTGCTCACTTCTTCGACTTGTTCTGTAAGGACAATGACAGCCGGTTCTGCAAGCACAACTGAAAGGCCGAATAGGAAAGCAGCGCCATAGAGCAGGAATTGGTTTATGCTTATCAAAGCTTCTCCGAGATTCCTGGCAACTGATGAGAAAGAGTAGTCAACTCCTGTGAAGAAGAGCACTATCCCGAGATATGCATAAACTACACCGATTGCTTCCCTGATAGCCTCTGTCTTTGGTGTCTTCAGAACAAAAAACTGCATTAGGAGGCATACAACGACAAGAGGTAGAAGCGAGAAACCTGTCTCCTTTAACTTTATTAGAAGCAGGTTGATAAACGGAATGACATCTGTCTCAGCTGCCATTTCCTGGGCAGTTGCGTTTCCGCCTGTGACAAGGCCGAAGATGAGCACGAAGAGCACAGGCCCGACGGATGAGATAGCGACATAGCCGAAGTCTGCTTCGCTGTTGTGCTTCCGCATCGATGCGACACCCATGCCGAGTGCCATGATGAAGGGAACGGAAAGCGGTCCTGTGGTCGCCCCTCCTGAATCGAAGCCAATGGAGATGAAGAAATCATCAGAGAAGATAGAGAGTGCAAATAGCAACGCATAGCAGATGAACATCACTGTTTTCATGGACCATGAAAGCACTGTACGAGATAGCGATATAGCGAAGAAAAGGCCCACGCCCAGTGCTATTGCTAGCACTAATGGTGTTGTAGGTGTTCCTGGACTGGCTGCATGTACCTCTGATGCCAGTACTTGCACATCTGGTTCAGGTAGGGTGATGATGACACCTAGTACGAAAGCTGCTATGAGCATCGTGATAAGCGATCTGCTCTTTGTCAGTGCAGAACCTATCCTCCCTCCGATTGGAGTGATTCCGATTTCTACACCTGTGAGAAAGATTGTAAGACCAATTATAACTAGGAAGCATGAAAGAAGAAATCGTAAGACTCCATGGCCATCCATGACTCCTGTTATGAGGGAGAGCACAAGTGTTAAAGCACCAATGGGCAGTACTGACAATGATGTCTCTTTAAGCTGTCTTACTATATTCATATCTCGGTTTTTAATCTTATATGAAAAATGAGATAGCGTCGATGGACATATAGCTAGATATGTTCCTCACCAGATTACGATTTCTTGGCCTGTTGCTTTTAGGAAATTATTGCATGCTCTGAAGTGTCCATTCCCGAAAAAGCCTTTGTTTACGCTCAGTGGGCTAGGATGAGCTGATTCTAGAATGAGATGATTGGGGCAGGCTATAAGAGATTTCTTGCTTCTCGCATAGTTTCCCCAGAGCATGAAGACTTTCGGTCTTTCATCCTTGCCCAGCGCTTCTATAGCGTTATCTGTGAATTGCTCCCAGCCTTTTCCTGCGTGCGATGCCGCTCTGTGCTGCACTACAGTGAGCGTGCTGTTCAGAAGAAGTACTCCCTGCTTTGCCCAGCGGGTAAGATCTCTTGACCATGGACCTTGCTCCACGCCTTCTGCGATTATTTCCTGATGGATATTCTTCAGCGATGGCGGTTCATCCACATTTTCATGGACGGAGAATGATAAACCCATTGCTTGTCCCTCCTCATGGTATGGATCCTGTCCTACTATGATGACTTTCACATCATTGAATGGAGTGAGGCGGAATGCATTGAAGATTTCGTTCATGGGCGGATAAACAATCTTTGTCATGTACTCATGCTTCAGGAATGCTCTCAGCTCAAGGTAATATGGCTTCACCTGCTCAGCATCGAACAGAGGCTGCCAGTCGTTTCCAACATTTATCATGACTGTATTGTATCCGAAGCAATCAGCTAGTTGAAGGGCTGTGGCAAAATGATTATTATCGGGCGGAAAAGAAAATGTGGGAATTTTGCAAAAAGGAAACTGTATTCTGTATCGCACTGCTTGCTGCTGTCGTCTCAGCACTCTTCAATCCTCCTTCAAAAGCATGGATTGATGCTATAGATTTCCGTACATTGGCACTATTGTTTTCGCTGATGGGTGTCTCTGAAGGACTTAAAGCTTCAGGTATGTTTGATGCCGCAGCGGGAATGATGATGAAAAAGGCTGGCAACACGCGTCTGCTGTCATTACTGCTTGTCGCAGTTGTCTTTATATCATCAATGTTCTTCACAAACGATGTCTCACTTCTGATGTTCGTGCCGTTCACGATGATGATTCTCGATAGGGAAGGTGCTGATGAGAGCTATATCATTAAGCTTGTCGTTCTGGAGACTATCAGTGCAAACCTTGGCTCTATGACAACGCCTGTGGGAAATCCCCAGAACCTTTATATATGTTCGTTCTTCGATGTGGATGTGGTTCCATTTTTCAAGACGATTCTCCCTTATTCCTTTGCTTCAGTTGTTTTGATATTCATTTGCTTTGTGATTTTCCTGTGGAAGAAGGAAGATGTAGCAGTGGATGAGAGAGAGGTGCGTGGTATTGATAAAGCGAGAACGATGATCTATCTCGCGTTTCTCGTCCTTGCGCTCTTAAGCGTATTCCATGTGCTTCCATGGCAGATTCTGCTCTTTTTAGAAACTGTTGTACTGCTTGTTTTCGATAGAAAAGTACTGCTTAGGATAGATTATATACTTCTGCTGACATTCATCTGTTTTTTCATATTCAGCGAGAATATAAGAAATATAGATATCGTGAGAGAGGCTATTGCCTCGCCGATGAAAATGCATCCGATTGCTGTCTCTGCAGCAGTGTCGCAGGTTATAAGCAATGTGCCTGCCGCGATTCTGCTCTCATCATTTGCTGATAGCTTTGAAGGGGTGCTGATAGGTACTGATATAGGTGGGCTGGGGACACCGATAGCTTCCCTTGCCTCTCTTATTTCCCTTAAGTTCTACTTCAGAAGGGAGAAGGGCAGAAAAGGAAGCTATCTAGCTGTCTTCATGCTGCTTAATATAGTGCTTTTAGCATTATTGGCATTGCTTGCTTTCGTGCTTGGATGATTATTTTGTCAGCGATGAGAGGAAAGCTTCGATGCTTTCAGCCTTCGCTGTTTCGGATGGAAGTGGGTTTTCCTTCATGCTGTAGACTGCTAGCGCGTACTGGCAGACCATTACAGCTTCCTGTTTGTCGGAGAATTCTCCAAGCGGAAGCGCTGAGTAGAATGGAGTCGTCTCTCTTCCATCCCTTCCTTCATAGTACTTCATCTTCTCTGTAGGAACGCTTTCTTTCTCCCAGTTCTTCTGCATCTTGTCCAGTTCTTTTGCTCTCTTCGATGCGTTCCATCCTCTAGCATGAAGCTGCTGGGCAAGCTCAAGGTAGTTTGTCAGATTCAGCCTGTTCACATTGTCCTGTGTATCAACGCAGCGTCTGATGTAGCTGATAGCGAAATTATCGTTACCGAAGCTGATTGGAGCACCTGGAAGCTGATCATAGAGCAAGGAGAGTACATACCATGCATCTGACATATCTGCATTGAATGTGTTCTGCACTTTTTCAATAAGCTCTCTCATTGGTTTGGCTTTTGAAAGGCTGTTTAATGGTCCGTTAACCTGTCCGACTCTTCCTATGGCTGAAGCTTTCCAATGATAAGCGTCAGCACTCTCTTCTATAGCAAGTGACTGGTCCGCCCAATTCTCGCTCTCTTCGTATCCGGCTATTCTTTCCTTCTTCTGATTTTCAGGAATTTCATCTGTAAGATAGAGCTGTGTGCGGCTCAGTCTCCAGAGGATAGCTGCTTTATCGCTATTTGTTTCAGCTTCGTTCAGAGCAGATAGCAGATAGTCCATATCTTCCTTGTATGCTTCCTGATGATAGAACAGATCGTCGCTAACATCTGAATCAAAGGCAGCGGAAAGCGCGAACGCTGAAAGCAATAAAAGAAGTGTGATTGCAATTTTCTTCATGTTTCACCTCTGCCACAGACTATCATGGAAAGAGAGAGCAAAGAAATCTGTTTTGCCTTTTTTCTTTAGTAATAATGTGTTTGTTTACTGATTTCGGACTTACTGTAATGTGAGCCAGTGTAGAGTATATATTGAGGCGAAAATTGCTTTTTAATATGTTGCTGTATTTTGTCTTTTTTGACGTAAAATGCAACAAACCTAATTTTTTGATTAATTTTTCTTTTTCAGAAAAGCAATTGACTTGTTGATATTAAGTTCATTAAGCTGGCTTTAAGGAGATGTTGATGCGCAAGTTTATTATCGCAGCTTTAATATTTGCAACAGTGCTTGTACCTGTTGTTGCAGAAACCGCAACAGTTGATAACCCAGAGAAGATTGAAGTTCTCATCCTGCCAAAGTTCGAGAATGGCGAGATGGGCGGTGACTTCCCCGGTGAGGCACAGTATTATTACGAGAACTATCTTGCAGGTGGCGAGGAGTATGAGATCCAGGGAGGATATCCAGGCCATAAGCTTTACGTGAAAGATGGTGTCGCTCTCTATGTGACAGGCATGGGCAAGGTAAATGCTTCCATGAGCGCCACTGCAGTGCTTCTCGATCCACGCTTTGACTTCAGCGATGCATATATCATCAGTACAGGATGTGGTGGAACAGCTACTGAGTATACTGTCATGGGTGATGTGTTTATCATGTCAGCTTGCATCGACTATGATCTTGGACATCATGCAGATCCCAGGGAGATGACGATGGAATCGGAGACGACATGGTTCCATGATGGATCATATGATGACGCTTCTTACAAGTTGCTTAATCAGGATTTGGTAGCTGCTGTCTATGAAATGGTCAAAGATACAGAGATTGCCACAACTGAGAGAACTAGGAATTTCATGGCAGCTGCTTTCCCTGGAGCGGAGTGGGCAGTCCGCGATCCTGAGGTGCTTCTTGGTACAACTGTAACAGGCGATAATTACTGGAAAGGCGTGTATGATGAAGCTAATGCAAGGCTGATGACGGAAACATACAATGCCCCTGATCCATATGCTATGTCCGAGATGGAGGATGCTGCTATTGCTGTTGCGCTTGACAGGCTTGGAATGCTTGACCGCTATATTGTTATCAGGGATTCCGTGAACATGGATGTGTTCATGAATGGCGCAAATCCTGAGTATCTCTGGGCTGGTGTGGAAGATTCGCTTGCTTCTGAAAACAGCGTTGAGTCTGCAGATATCTTTGCGACAGCTATGGAGAACAATTACAAGGTAGGTAGCATTGTTGTCGATGCAATCCTTGATGGTACTCTCTGATTTGCCGTCTGATTGGATTTTGGCTGGGCCGTAGGAGAAACTTCCTATGGCCTATTTTCATTCACCAGTTTTTCCGCCTCACGGAAGTAGTCTAGATAAGCATTGTGACAGTATCGGCAGATCTCATCGTCATTTGCGGCAACGCCTTGAAAACTATATTGGCCGTTCACTTTCCATCCATTGAGTATTGATGCGTGTATAGCGTTCACAGGGCAATGCATCACGCAGCGCATGCACAGTGCGCAATTTGAGCCGAATTTTGGTTTGTTGCCTTTCATTTCGATGTTCTCTTGGGGACAACGGGAAGCGCATTTCCCGCATCCAGAGCAATTGTTGTCAGCTCTGAATCCTTTGCCAATCAATCTGGCCCCGGGATGTTCTATGGAAAGAATCCTTGATATGGCCCTTGATAGGATATCGACATTATACATTTCTCCGGTTCTGGAAAGGATCATCTTGAGATATCTTCTTGTCTGTATCTCTGCTGCTTTCCACATCCTCATAGCCATTTTGTCTGAATGGCGGAATATGATGTTATACGGCATTACAAAGGAAAAACAGCCTTTGACTGTACATCCTTTCTTTCTGAGTATTGCACGTGGCCTTGCAAAGGCAGCTTTGTTGAATCTGAGAGGTTCTCCGGATGTTTGCAGCAGATATGCATCGAGCTTGGGAGTGGAGAGCTGTCGGAGGAAGTCCAAGACGGGTTCAGGACAATTGAAAGCATGGACAGGATATGCCACGATCAATGCATCTGCCTCCTGTATTTCTTGTACCTGGGTTTGCTTAGAGAGTTCGATAATGCATATCTCGTTCCCTGTTTTCATGATTTCTTTTCCTAGTAGCTTTGCAACTTTTTCTGTATTGCCTGTGCCTGAGAAGACAAACATCATGATTCTCATATCTGGCGATTATAGTGTTTGTACTGTCGCTTGCCTATCTTCTTGACATTTCACTATGTAATGTTTGAAGCTTCGCATATGTTCAGAGAGATGAGAAGGAAGCTGCAGGAAATGCCACATGATGCAGCTGTCAGAATATTGCATGATGGTTCTTCCGGTGTTCTTGCGCTGTCAGGAGATGATGGATATCCATATGCTTTGCCGATTAGCTACGTGCTGGATGGTGATAAAATCTATTTTCATTCAGCAAAAGAAGGCCATAAAGTTGATGCAATACGCCGTTCAGATAAAGCCTCTTTCTGTGTTATAGCAGCCGATTCTGTTGATTCCATTGGATATACTACGTACTACCAGAGTGTTATTGCCTTTGGCAAAGTGAGAATCGTCGAAGATGATGACGAGAAACTGGTTATGATACAGAAGCTTGCCAGGAAATATGCGCCGGAGAATTCCGAAGAGTATGAAATTGAGTATATACAGAAAGAGTGGGAACCTCTCCTGGTGTTCGAAATGACTATTGAGCATATGACTGGCAAAGAAAACAAGGATCTGGCCAGAGAAAGGCGAGAGCTCAATCTCTGAGCCAGATTAATTAAGTTAATCTGAAAGCATTTTCTTGATGTTGTCCATGACTTTCTTGCTCATTAAGTCGTAAGCTTCTTCAGTCATTCCTGCAGAAACATCGGGGCAGAGTACATTCTTCCTGTCTTTGATCTCTTGATAGATTTCTCCAACGCCGCCAGAAGTATCAGAGATGAATATATTCTTGTCATTCATGATCCAATTCTTCAGTGCGGGCATCTCAGCAGCAGGACCGATGGATGTATTGATCATGATTTTTCCGTTTCCGAGTACTTTGAACTCTTCATCGTGCAGAAGTATCACACCCTTGTTCAGACATGTGATAACAACCTCAGATTCTGACAGAAGTTCATTGAGAGCTTTATAATGCATACCTTCTCTTTCGCAATCCTCTTTTCTGCTTCGAGCATAATATGTGATTTCAGCCCCCATGGCTTTCAGCAGCCTTGCTGTCATCTGACCGCTGGTGCCAAAACCTACAAAGCCGATTTTAAGCCCTGTTATCTCCTTTGGTCTCTTTCTCCATAATGGCCAGTCGTAACCGTGCAGAATTCTGATTAACGCATATACAACGAATTCTGTTACGCCTTTGTCACCATAATCCCTGATCCCATAGACAGTGATTCCATGCTTTTCTGCGTAGCTGATATCGACATTGGCGCTCTCTTTAGAGTAAAGAGAACAGCACATGCCAACATATTTCAGATCCTTGCATTTTGCGAGCACCGAAGCAGGGACGAGAGGAAGTGTCCTGACAAGAATTGCATCTGCATCTCCAATCCTCGCAACTAGCTCATCTTCGTCTTTCGGAAGAGTATCAAAACGGATAATTGTCTCTGCATAATTGCTGAGTTCTTCTTCAGCCCAGGGTTGCAAGCCGATTGGCCCGACTTCGACAAGTTTCCGGAACTTCTTCATACTTTTCTCCTAGAAAAATACCATCGAAGAGGACAGGTTCCTCAGTAATGCTACGATTGACCATGCTGCGATATCGCTAGTGGCCGAATAGATGTCAACAATAGCTTTAAGCCCATCTGTCTCCACTGTGATGCAGTGGTCATCCCCGATGAACTTTGGCACGCTTGTGATTTCAGCTTTCGCTTTATCAGGACCGATGGTAGCGAGAGCTGAGGCTACTGCTACATTGACTTTGGTAGGTAGCAGCGCGATAGCTTCTTTTGTAGTTCCAGAGAAAACGCTCTGTTCTTTGTCTTGCAGCTCATCAGTGTAAAGCGGGGTGTTCTTCAGTGAGTCTGGTCCCTTGTGAGTATGGATGCCTGCTGTTATTTTCTGTCCATTGGCTTTCGCAATCAGGGCAATTGTATTAAGAACATCAAAACCACCTACCGCTCCCGATGGAATGTAGATCTTTGCGCCACTCTGTACAGCAGATTTCAACGCTTCGTTTTTGAATTCTTCATCTGCGAAAGCTCCGATTGAAAGAGGAATGATGCTGATGCCTTCATCAAGTGCTTTGATTGCAAATTCCTTCAAGAGCGCAATGGAAGCTGTTTCGATGATGAAATCAGGCTTGAGAGCAATGACGCTTTCAATTGACTCGAGAGCTTTGGCTTCAGTTCCTGCTGTGAGCGCTTCTGCATCTTCTTTTTTCAGCGAATAAGTGGCTATAAGCTGGTAATCTTCAAGCAGTCCGTTAATATATGCTTTATAAACAATTCTTCCAAGATGACCGCAACCTGCAATTGCGAATGTTTTCATAAGAACCTCCCGTGTTGTTTTCGCTATTACTCTACACAGAAAGAAAGAGAAAGTAAAAGATGGTTTTATTGTAATGAGTTTGAAGTTTTTTTCATTCTTGGATACTATAATCCATAACAATATTGGGTCAGTCATTTTTCCTGTGGGATTGTTAGTAAAGTAATAGGGATATGGAAAAGAGAGGGCAATCTCTTGTAAATTTCAAATTGCAAAAACAAAACCAACAGGAGAATTGCCCATGCAGAACTATATCAGCATTCCGACGTTATTGGTAGGGTTCAATCAGATACCTGAGCTGACAGAGATAAGAAATACGCATTCAGGAAGGACTGCGAACGTCATCAGGGGAGAGCTTGAGGAGACAGGCAATGACAGGATTTGCCCTGTCTGTGGGAAGAATGGCCATATACACGGGACGCAGGAAACGACTCTCAGGCATCTTCCCATCGGACTCAGGCTGAATGTACTCAGATTCAGCAAGAACAGATACAGGTGTCCAGGATGCGGGATGACCTGGGGTCAGGAGATCATCTTCAAGGCAGACAGGCATTTCATCACGCAGGAGCTTCATGCATTCACGGAGGATCTTCTTTCATATGGTTTTACCCTCAAGGCTGTTGCTGAGATAACAGGACTAGGGAAGAACACCGAAAAGGAGATAGACAAAAAGCGTCTGCAAGACAAGTACACAGTGGATGGCAGGGCCCTGAAGAAGCCTGAAAAACAGGCAAGGCATCTTGCCATAGATGAGTTCAAGCTCCATGGCGGGAATAAGTATACGACGGTCATAATCGACCTGGACACGGGGCATATACTGTGGCTTGCGCATGGGAAGAAGAAGGAATGCGTCCATGCCTTCATAGACTTTGTCGGAGAGGAATGGATGGATGGGGTTGAAGCTGTCGCCTGTGATATGAACTCCGATTTCCAGGAGGTGTTTGAGCAGAGATGCGAGCACATCACTGTCGTCTTTGACCATTTCCACATCATCAAGAACTTCAATGACAAGGTTGTATCCAGCGTGAGGAAAGAAGAGCAGGCCAGACTCATGAAAGAGGGAAACGAGAAGGCCGCAAGGAGCCTGAAGAGGTCAAAGTATGTCCTTACATCAAAAAGGGAAACCCTGCAGAAGAAGGATAAGGAAGAAGCCAAAGGGAAAGTGCTTCAGTCTGGCAGTGAGCTGTTCCACAGAAGCGAGGTAAAGAGAAAGGGAGGACAGGAGGAACTCTATGACAGCATCATCAGAGAGAACAAGCTTCTTTTCACTGCAGATCTTGTAAAGGAGCAGCTTTCGGATGCATTCAAGATGGCTGATGAAGCTGCGATGGCAGAAGCTGTGATAGAGATTATAGACGAATGCAGAGCGACGAAGAACAGGCATTTCATATGGTTCTCCAATCTCCTTGAGAATCATTTTGAGGGCATCATCGCCCATGCAGCATACAAAATCTCTTCCGGAAAGATTGAGGGCATCAACAACAAAATCAAAACCATACGAAGAACTGGATATGGCTATCCTGACGATGATTATTTCTTCCTCAAGCTATTTGATGCTGAGAGTGTAATTCATTTTGTGGACATTCCCTCTCAGCTAGATCAGAAGAAGGGAAATAATCTGCAGCTGAGGTAGCAGACTGCCACCTTTTACCAGCTATCAGAAGTCTAAATGCGTAATAAGGCACTGTCAATGTCACGCATTGAATCAAAAATAATCTAACCGTAGCAAAAGCTGAAAATCAAAATTATTTCTAACCATAGCAGTAAGAGATGCCAGATGCTGTATGCATGAAAAGGATACATCATATGGCAAGGTCTTCCGTAGAG
>JADIMT010000056.1 GCA_017694595.1 Candidatus Ornithospirochaeta stercoripullorum
TGCCTACACATATATCTAATTTGTCTCACGAGTCTCAGAGATTCAGGAACTTTTGAGATCAAATCAAGGTCAGCACTATATAAGCTCCAATCTTATCCATATGCACATTTTATAAATTGATCGATTTATAAACTGAATGGTAATTACAAACACCTATAGGATAATTGAATTTCAAGTCTAATCATATTATTATGCTTATACATACTTGTATGAATTGGAGGCTGTATGGAAATACCAAAGGGACATTATGTTTTTGGAACCGTTAAGGTCGGTGAACGTGGGCAGATCATTATCCCGAAAGAGGCAAGGGAAACATTTGATATCAAGGCCGGAGATACGCTCATAGTCCTTGGTGATGAGAAGTGGGGAATTGCTGTCACAAAGTCAGATGTTCTCCAGAAATATGCATCAGATGTGTTTGCAAAGATCGCTGGGGGCAATGAGAATGAGGATAAGTGAGACCCCTTTTGCTTTTCTTCTGGATGACTGCTTCAGGGAATTTGGAGAAGAGGATGGCAGGAAGGTCTATCAGGTGGCAGATGATATATTCTCAAAGCTTGAAGCTGAATCCGACTATAAAGGTAATGAAGCCATAAGAGAACATATCCAGATGAAGCTTCTTCCTCCCCTTGCCTACTACAAGGCCCTTCTCTCTGTCGGGTATTCCAGGACAGAGGCCCTGGATTACGTCAGGGCTGAAGAGAAGAAGACTGCAGAGAAAAAGAAAGAGTCCATGTCGAAGATGGCAAGGCTGCCATTCGCATATTCAATCTACCGCATGGGCGTCAGGAAGTTCATGGCAAAGAACTTTCCTGAAGAAGGCTGGAAGACCGAATGGGTAAGATGCGATGGAAAGGAGCTCCTCTTTAATCTCCACAGCTGCATCTACCATGATCTATGCAGTAAATATGGATGCCCTGAGCTGTGCACTGTTTATTGTGAGAATGACGAAATCGCTTTTTCCGGGCTGCTGCCGAAAATCAGGTTTGAGCGTAGCGGAACTCTTGGAAACGGAGCTGAATGCTGCGATTTCCATTTCAGAAAGGGCTGACAGAAAGTCAGAAAACGGGAGTGAAACGATACCTCAACTGAATAAAGGAGGGAAATACGTCTTCGGCTGGTCAATAATAAGGGAAGATGGCAGTATACATTTCCCTCCGATGGCAATCTGTGAATATGATCTGGCTTCAGAGGATAAGATTATCATCTTCACCGGAAGCAGGATAACCGGCGGCTTCTGTGTCACAAACAGCAGAAAGCTCTCAAGCTCAAAGCTGAAGCACATAATGACTGACCTGCCGGAACTTGACGGCAGATGCCCGGATAGCGAAGGGCAGTTCATCAGATATAAGGGGCGGTGCTATTCATGGCTTCGTCTGTCTGCGGATGGCTGTGTCAGGCTGCCAGGCTCTGCCATGAATTTTCTCAGTTTGGAAACTGGCGACAGACTGATGGCAATCCGAAGCAGCGACATCGCTTTCACGATGGGAGCGAGAGGCCGCTTATTGAAAAGGGAGTAAAGTATCCCGGAGTGATAGAGGTTTTCTGATTTTTCACAAGTCCGAATACCTTTACCACTGCTGATTCAGATAATGGAGAAAAAGAATGACCCGCATAACTGTCTGGCTGCAGATTGCAGCCGTCATCATAGAGTTCCTTCTGCCCTGGATTCTCAAGGGATTCTATCCTGGATATGACTCAAGAAAGATGGCAATGAGCGTTCTGGGCTCGCCTTCAAGTCCTGTAAGCAGCATTTACAGTGCCTGGCTTATTTTTCTTGGAATGATCATTTCATTGTCATCCTTTCAATATTTCTCTGCTCTATCTGAAAGAACAGTTCTTGCTGTCCTGACAGGTTTATCTGTCTTTCTGTTTGCACTAGGAGCCGGAATTCTTGCAGGTATTTTCAAGGCCGATGCAGATGATAAGATGGGAACTTTGTCTTCCAGGATACATGGTTATTCCTCTGCTATAGGCTTTATGGCACTGCTGTTCTTTCCTCTTCTGAGATCTGCTGCGATGTTTGAGGACAGGCATTTCATGCTTGGCACCTTATATCTGACAGCTTTCCTCGGTGCCCTTCTCTTCTTCATTCTGTTCATCATGTCCGATAAGGAAAGATACAAGGGAACTTGGGTTGATAGAGAAGGTGCCTGGGAGAGGCTTACGCTTTTATTCATGTACCTTCCTCTTGCGGCCGATTCCTTTATCATACTGATGTCCGTGTCAGCCTGAATCACAGTTTCACAGAATGAAAATCTTCCTTTGCCGGATTTTCTTCACACAGCCAGCCTTCGTCTGCTTTCAAATCTTCGCAACAGATTACGCAGTGTCGCAATCTGTATCTTTTATTGAAGTGATAACCGCCAATGTCCAAAATCTGAATATATTAGCTTCAAGGAAATCAAAAGTGATAAAACTATCAAGAAGACATTAATATGAGGAAGGAACAAGAAAGTAGTATGTGATAAGGAACTCTATATGAAAGCCTGCCATTTTGAATTGATTCAATACAACTATTTTTACTAATGCTATGCAGAAAGCATAGAGCACTGTTTGTTATGCGACAACTTCTGGAAGCCAGTAGCTACAACTGGCGTTGGAAATCCCGTATCTTTATTGATAAAGCAAACCATTAGTGCTATATTGATATAGCAGTGTTATATAGCACTGTTATAAAAGGCTTTGGAAAAAATGGAAAAACAAGAATCTGTCACTCTTGAGAAAATCCAGCAAATTGCTATTGCGGAATTTCTGGACAAAGGATTCAGAGGTGCCTCCCTTAGGCAGATCGTACGAAATGCAGGCGTGACGACAGGCG
>JADIMT010000057.1 GCA_017694595.1 Candidatus Ornithospirochaeta stercoripullorum
GTTATATTACATAAGTTGCAGTACATGCATTTGAAAGTTGTTTATATAAGGATGGGTACTAATGATTACCGAGAAGAGCGTTAAAGAGCTTGAGAACTCCCAGGCAGCGCTTACGCTGACATTGGATGCAGCCTCTATAGAGGAGGCATACGGAAAGAGATTGCAGAAGTATGCAAAAGACCTGACAATCCCTGGATTCAGAAAGGGAAAGGCTCCAGCATCCGTAATCGAAAGGAAGTTCGGAGACCAGATCCGCGAGGAAAGCACATTCGATGCTATGGATGAGGCACTCAGAGAAGCTATTAGCTCTCTCGATAAGAAAGACGCACCAATCGTCTTCTCTCAGCCAGTTCTTCAGGATGAGGAAAAGCTTCTACCCTTCAAAAAGGATTCAGATATCACATTCACTGTCGTATATGACATCATGCCACGCTTTGACCTGCCGCAATACACAGGACTGGAAGTTGAAGTGCCTTCAATCGAAATAACAGATGCTGATATCGACAAAGAGATTGAAAGACTTCGCGACCAGAACGCTATTGTTCGCAAGAAAGATGGCGAAGCTGCAAATGGTGACATCGCAACTGTTGATTACGTAGAGCTCGATGAGAATGGCAGCGAAATCGCCCATACAGAGAGAAAGGGCTTCACATTCACACTTGGCTCTGGCTACAACTTCTACAAAATCGATAACGATATCATCGGAATGAAAGCTGGTGACGAGAAGACTGTCACAAAGACATATACAGAAGAAGACAATGTCCCAGGCTATGCTGGAAAGACAATCACTCTCCGCATCAAGCTTGACACAATCAAGTCAAGGGAACTTCCAGAAGTTGATGATGATCTCGCTCAGGATATCAAAGAAGAGTACAAGACTGTCGCAGATCTCAGAGCTGGCATCAAAGCAGATTTCCAGAAGAGAGCTGATGAGGTCTCCAAGTCAGAGAAAGAGAATGCAATCGTCAAGAAGATTCTCTCTTCCCTTTCCTTCCCTCTTCCTGAGTCCATGGTCAAAGCAGAGCTTGAGAACCGCTGGAGAGGCTTCATGAGGCAGACTGGTCTCAACGAAGAGCAGATGAAGACATTCATGAACATGCAGGGCTCCGATGAGAATTCCATCATGGAGCAGTGGAGACCAGATGCTGAGGAGATTATCAGAGAACAGCTTCTTCTCGACGCTATCCGCGAGAAAGAGAATTTCTCAGTCACTGACGAGGAGCTGAACGCTGAAGCAGAGAAACAGCTTGCTAACGTCCCTGAGAGCGAGAAAGAGTCCTACAAGGATATGATCAAGAACGAGATGCAGTTCTCCAAAGTAATTCCATATCTTCTCGAGAACAATACATTCAAGGAAGGCGAGAAGAAGAGTTACAGCGAATACATGGGTCTCTGAGAGGAATAACTTGAACGAAAGAATGAATACGCTTGTTCCCTATGTCGTAGAACAGTCGGGAACAGGCGAAAGACAGTATGATATATTCTCACGTCTTCTGAAAGACAGAATCATCTTCGTTGACGGAGAGATCAATGATGCCACTGCAGATCTTGTAGTGGCTCAGCTGATATTCCTTGAGAGTGAGAATCCTGATAAGGAAATCAGTCTCTATATCAACAGCCCTGGCGGAAGCGTAACAGCAGGTTTAGCGATTTACGACACAATGCAATATGTGAAGTGTCCTGTACAGACAATCTGCATCGGGCAGGCCTGTTCAATGGCTGCTATTCTGCTTGCAGCCGGAGAGAAAGGAAGCCGCTCCATACTTCCACACGCCAGAGTAATGATTCATCAGCCTTCAGGCGGAGCAGAAGGACAGGCTTCTGATATCGTCATCACATCCAAAGAGCTGCAGAGAATCTATGACCTAACATCTGCTCTCCTTTCTGAGCATACTGGAAAGAGCGTTGACGAGATCAAGAAAGATATCCTCCGTGACTGCTATATGGACGCAGATCAGGCTCTCTCCTACGGCCTCGTAGATAAGGTAATTAGAAGGAAAAATGGCTAGGAACGCAAAGTACTGCTCATTCTGTGGCCGTCCATTCGACGGAACAACAAGATATGTATCAGGTCCCGGTGTCGCAATCTGCGAAGATTGCATCAAGACCTGCAATGAAATATTGAGAAAAGGCTCAGATGATGCCAATGAAGCAAAATCCGATGTACAAGAGATTCCAACACCAGCTGAGCTGAAGGAGTATCTCGACCAGTATGTCATCGGACAGGATGAAGCGAAGAGAGTCCTCTCTGTTGCCGTATACAACCATTACAAGAGAGTCAAATACGCACGCGAGATCAAAGACTCAGGTGTCGAGATCGATAAATCGAATATCCTTGTAATCGGACCGACCGGCACTGGAAAGACACTGCTTGCACGCACACTGGCACAGAGGCTGGATGTCCCCTTCGCAATTGCAGATGCAACTACGCTGACAGAAGCTGGCTATGTAGGCGAAGATGTCGAGAACATTCTCCTCAAGCTTATCGAAGCTGCTGATTTCGATATCAAAAGAGCTGAGCATGGCATCATTTTCATCGATGAAATCGATAAGATCTCAAAGAAAGGAGAGAACGTCTCAATCACTCGTGATGTCTCTGGCGAAGGCGTACAACAAGCATTGCTGAAGATCATCGAGGGAACTGTAGCTTCTGTCCCTCCACAGGGAGGAAGAAAGCATCCGAACCAGGAGATGCTGAAGATCAACACAGCCAATATTCTCTTCATCTGCGGTGGTGCATTCGTAGGACTCGATAGAATCATTGAAAAGAGGGTCGCTGTCCACTCGATGGGCTTTGGCGCTGATGTTACAACAAATGAGAGCAAGGATCTGGCAGCTCTTTACAAGGAACTCCATCCAGATGATCTGATCAAGTTCGGCCTCATACCTGAATTCATCGGAAGGCTTCCTGTGCATGTGACGCTGAACAACCTCACGGAAGATGATTTGAAGAGAATCATCGTGGAGCCGAAGAACTCTATCCTGAGGCAGTATGAGACATCCTTCAAGCTCGATGGCATCAAGCTTACATTCACAGACGAGGCAATCACAGCTATCGCGCACAAAGCGTTCAAGGAGAAGACAGGTGCACGCGGTCTTAGATCGATTGTAGAGAACCTGATGCTGGGAATCAGCTATGAAATCCCTTCCATGAAGGATGTCAGCGAAGTCATCATCGACAAAGAGAATGTTGAGAAACATACAGAGCCAAGGATCATCAGAGATGGCAAGTATATTCCCGCCCTGTGATGAAAAGATTCTGAAGGCTATCAGAGAAGCAGAGAGCGCTATCGTCATCGCGCATCGCAACCCTGACGGGGATGCGCTCTACTCCTCTATTGCAATGGCGAAGATTCTTGAAAAGATGGGAAAAGAGGTCCTTCTTCTAAACGAAGGGCCTTTCCTTCGCGATGATATAAAGTATCTCGAACCGCTCTTCAAGAAAGAGGCTGATGCACATTTCCTCGAATCATCTCCGCTTGTAATCATCCTTGACTGCTCCACGCAGGACAGACCGGGAGAACCCCTCAAAGCGCTGATGCAACTCCCGCGCGTCGTTATTGACCACCACTCTTCAGGAATTCCATTCACGGATGAGGGCATGAGCTATATTGTTCCCGACTCCCCTTCCACTACACTTCTTGTCGATACTATCAGACAAGAGTTGGGAATACCTCTCGACAAGGAAATCGCAGATGCGCTTTATCGCGGATTTGCAACTGATACAGGATTCTATCACTTCCTTTCGGATAAGACAGCTCCTGAAGCGCTCAGGAAAGCTGCAGCATTCACTGAAGCTGGAGTCTCCCCTTACGATGTCTATGATGAGATGCATGATGGCAAGAAGCTGGAAGATATACAGAATACAGCGAGGATAATCACAGAAGCTAAATCATTGCTTGACGGACGCTTGATCCTGGCATTCCAAAGCAAGGACAAAGAGAACGCAAGGCTCAGCGATGGAGTATATGCAGCATTGCTTGAGAGTGCAGGTGTCAAAGTTGTCATCCTCATAAAAGAGAAAGAGGATGCGCTTGAAATAGGATTCAGATCCAAAAACCATTCAGATATCGACTGTGGTGCAATCGCATCCACGCTTGGAGGCGGAGGGCATGCAAGAGCGGCTGGAGCAACGATAACAGGCATCAAACGAGAAGATGCAGAAGCGATGCTCATTGAAATGATATCAAAATCACTTTGATTTCACAGATGTCCCATAAAAATTATGGGACATTTCTTTTACACAGAACAATTTAATATTTCTTACCATCTTTTTACCCCATTCGGCACGGCATTTGCATGCATCTTTGCAAATGGAGGTTGACATGGAAGACTACTATCTCACGGATGCGGAAGATCGCAGATTCACATCGCTTGTATTGAAATACAATACATTGGACGAAGATGATGAGAAGAGGCTCGAGCTTGAGAACAGAATCGCTGA
This sequence comes from Candidatus Ornithospirochaeta stercoripullorum, assembly GCA_017694595.1. Lineage (GTDB taxonomy): Bacteria > Spirochaetota > Spirochaetia > Sphaerochaetales > Sphaerochaetaceae > Ornithospirochaeta > Ornithospirochaeta stercoripullorum. The sequence continues at coordinate 4,445 of JADIMT010000057.1, forward strand.
ACGCACATCAATTCTGCTTTATCTGATTCCTCTGCGCTATTTCAACATGAGGCTGGAAGATGCGGGAGGCTTCTTCATCGAGATCCAAAAAGAGATACCTAATATCATAAGGGCATTCAGGTTATCAGGGTTGACATACAATCGATATCTTTCTCAGATATGCAGGTACAGAACCTTCAGGTATCTCAAGAGAAAAGCTAAAGATGAATATGCGAATTCAGCTGTCAGATACTCAGACATGACTATCTATGAGAGACCCGAGAAGGAATTCTGCATGCCATATGCAGAAGAGGAAGATGATGAAGATATCTCTGAAATGGATCTGCGAAAGCTTTCCAGATACATTGTCTCGCATCAAGGTACAATCTTCACACCACGCAATGAAAAAGAGGAGATACTGACGAAATTCCTCAGTAAGACATCAAAGAGAAGACAGTTCATTTCATTTCTTCTGCATCTGCCTCAAGTTGAGACACCAGCTTTCATTGCCAGCATCTCAAGGATTATGAGAATCAGTTATGAAGCAGCTTCCAGATTCTATATGCTACGTCACGAGCTCATGGCGGATAGCAAATGGAGCCTGGCAGAAGAGAAGCGCAGAACAGCCGAGAGGCACTGGGGCTTGATCAGCAGGCTCAGAAACGCTATCAGGACCGAGCCCGATGCGGAAAAACGCAAAGCGCTGCAAAGAAAGTATGAACAACAGATGTCATTCTATCTAAAACGTCTTGATGAAATCAGAAGAATAAAGACAGGCATGACGCATGAAAGCATCTCAAAGGTGCTTGGTATTTCCAGAACAGCTGTCACACATGACATCGGAGAGATCAACAGATTCTTATTATCGATTGCATCAAGATGAGAAGGGAATTATATTTTCTGCGATGAAACTATACTTCGCATCTGGAAATGAACATAAGAAGAAAGAGATGTCACGTCTTCTGGGCGGGTATGAGCTTGTACTGCCCAAGGAGGAAGGAATAGTCTTCGATCCTGAAGAGACTGGCAACGACTACATCACGAACGCAATGATCAAAGCTGAAGCGCTGTTTTCGATCGTACATGCACCTGTTATTGCTGATGACTCAGGGCTTTCTGTCGACGCGCTTGGAGGCAAGCCCGGCGTACATACTGCCCGATACGGGGAGGAAGAAGCAGGAAGGAAGCTGACAGACAAAGAGAAATACATGCTGCTTCTCAAAAACATGGAAGGTGTTGAGAACAGAAAAGCGCACTTTGTCACGGCGCTCTGCCTAATCCTCTCTGAGGACAGGAAGTACATCATACAGGAGACGATGGAAGGTTCAATTGCGCTTGCTCCTGAAGATAATGGCACAGGCTTTGGCTACGATCCAATCTTTGTGATAGCGGAAAATGGCAAGATAACAGCAACTCTGGATGAAGGAGAGAAGGACAAGTACTCTCACCGAGGCAAAGCATGCAGGCTGATGAGGATTCTTCTCGATAAGGAGAATAGCAATGATTGAAAGAAATGAGCAGAAACTAACTGATACATGGGATTTATCAGGATTGGTGAAGGATGGCAATGAGTGGGAAAAAGGAATGAAGAAGCTGAAAAAAGCTTTCAAGAAAGCGCCTTCTTTCAAAGGCACTCTCACATCCTCCACAGCACTCCTTGCCGCATTGCAATACTACAAAAGTACATCGATGCTGGCAGAAAGGCTTGGAAACTGGGCTTATCTGATGTATGAGTCAGATAGCACAGATAGCGAGAACATGAGGAGGCTTGGGCTGTACCAGGCAGAAGCTGCTGCTTTCTCCGAGAGCTTTTCATACTTCACTCCAGAGCTTCTCTCGATAGATGAAGAGAAGCTCAGAGATTGGATGAAAGCTCCTGAATACAAAGAATACAGAGTCTTCCTCAACAAAACATTGAGAACAAAAAGCCATGTGCTTGAAGAGAAGGAAGAACGTTTGATGAGCTTGTTCCTTCCTGTCTCAGGCTCTGCTGAGAAAGCTTTCATGGATCTCAACAATGCGGATCTTGATTTCGGCGATATAGATGGAGAGAAGCTGACACATGGCACCTACCCTGTCTTCATCAGGAGCAAAGATGAAAGCATAAGAGAAAGAGCATATAGACAATACTACAGTGGCTATGATGCACATAAGCATACGATAGCTGACCTATATGCCTCTTCTGTACAAGAAGACATCTTCACAGCTAAAGCAAGGGGCTTCAAGACATCGCTGGAAGCTGCGCTCTTTCCAGACAAGATTCCTTCAAAAGTCTACACTTCCCTGATTTCCGCTGTGCATGATGCTTTCCCGGTTCTCCATGAATACTACCGAGTAAAAGCTCGGGTATTAGGAAAAGAGAAGCTCCATCATTGGGACTGTTATATGCCAATGGCGGAAGCTGTCAGCAACCATCATACATATGATGAAGCTGTGGATATAATCTCAGAAGCTGTACGACCTCTGGGAGAAGATTACAGAGCTACGCTTATAAGCGGGCTGACAACTGAAAGATGGGTGGACAAGTATGAGAACAAAGGCAAGAGAAGCGGTGCATTCTCAGCTGGTGGCTACAGCGGCAATCCATATATTCTCACGAATTTCGAGGAGAACGTGCTGGACTCTGTATTCACACTCATACACGAAGGCGGACACTCAATGCACACATGGTACTCTGTCAGAAGCAATCCATACATGTGCTACGACTACTCCATCTTTGAAGCAGAGACAGCATCCACATTCAATGAGAATCTGCTTACGCATTACTTCCTCACGCACGCTGCGACAAAGGAAGAGGAAGCTTATATCATTGGCAAGAACCTCGATGATATCGTGGCAACGCTCTTCAGACAGACAATGTTCGCAGAGTACGAGCTCATCATCCACACACTCGCAGAGAAGAAGATGCCAATCACGCTTGAAACGCTGAGGAGCGAGTACAGGAAGCTCCTTGAGGCTTATTTCGGCCCTGATATGATTTTCGAGGATGTGAGCGATCTCGAAGGATTGAGAGTCCCCCACTTCTACCGAGCGTTCTATTGCTACAAATACGCTACAGGAATCTCTGCATCGATTGCGCTTTCAGAGAGAGTGATCAACGGAGGAGAGAAGGAAAGGAATGATTACCTTTCATTCCTCTGTTCCGGAGGCTCAAGATACCCACTGCAATCATTGAAGAAAGCTGGTGTTGATATGAGCACGCCTGAACCTGTCAAAGCTGCTGCAAAGCATTTCTCTACACTCCTTGCACGCTTCAAGGCGATCAAGGGTTTGAACTGACAGCTGCAATTCTTCCATCTTGGAAGATGAATGAGATGACAGTGCCGTCACTGAGACTTCTGAGAGTGACGGCATTATTCTTTTCCATAGATGCGATGGGGTTATCTAAAGGGAGGGATGAAGAAAGGAACGGAGAATAAGCTTCTCCGAAAGAGAATTTATCGACAGCATATTCTTCAAGCCATGCCTCAGTGTAAGGCTCGGAGGCAGCTGAAAGCGCGATCGCTGTAATTGATTCACTTTGCACATCTGTCTGAACCATACCGATTACTGCAGAACGTGGCTGAACAGCAAATAACGGCGCACAGCAGAGGATAAGCAGAAGCAGTTTTCTCATACAGCGATTCTTCCATCATCACTTGCTTTTGTCAAAGACCTGGCAGTTGGTGAATCGGAGTTTACGTGCTACTCTTGCAATGTGACAGGAAATGAAGCATTGAACATTTTGATGCGTGGATTCACGCATACAGTCAAGGATCCCCTCTGGGGGAATATACCGATGACAGATTCCCTTAAGAGGATTCTGGACACAGATGAAGTTGTAAAGCTCTCGCGCATCAGGCAGAACGGACCAGCTTATCTTATCTATCCAGGAGCTGTGCACACGCGCCTCAGCCATTCTGTAGGAGTCTATTACTTAGGGCGTGAGATGATGATGTCAGCAGCGATAAAGGCTGATGAGCTTCCACTGACAAAGCAAGGACTGATGAGTTTTCTTGCAGCTTGCATCTTGCATGATATAGGACATTTTCCCTATGCCCATTCGCTGAAAGAGCTTTCAGTGAAAGAGCACGAAGAAATAGCAATGGAGTTGATAACCTCCTCTCCAGAGCTGAGGAAAGCTGTTGCCGCTTTAGGAGCAGATCCGGAGATGACTGGACTGATCATCGACACAGACAAGGAAACAGATGACAGCGAGACGCTCTTTTACAGAAGCGTGCTGTCAGGAACGCTCGATCCCGACAAACTCGATTATCTGTCGCGCGATGCGTTCTTTGCAGGCATCCCATATGGCAAACAGGATACAAGCTACATCATCTCATCGCTTTCCTTTGCAAATGGTCGCTTAGTGCTGGATGAAGATGCTATTTCGTTAGTGGAACAGGTCCTCTTCTCAAAGTACATGATGTACCGCAATCTTTACTGGCACAAAGGTGTCAGAGGTGCTACATCGATGATCAAGAAAGCTGTGGTATCAGCTCTGAAGGATGGAGTGATTGAGCTCACAGATCTATACCTCAAAGATGACCAAGGCTTCGCAAATCTCTGCATATCGCATCTCGACTACGAGCCATTCACATTAGTCAATGATGTAGAAAGAGGCAAACTAGAAGAACGTAAAGCTTGGAAGACTTATGATGAGGATGGAATCCTTGAAAGGAAGGCAAAGAATATCTTCTCCCGCTTTGCTGTCGAGAATGAAATCCACTCCTATCTCTCCCCTCTCTATCCAGAGCTGAAGAACTGGCAAGTCGTGATTGATATTCCTGAGCCGATAAGCTTTGAGAGCGATATTCTGATACAGTACCATGATAAAAGCATTAGACGTCCCGATGAAAATGAGATGCTCTTTTCAAAGACAGGACGGCTCTACTCTTCAGGACTGAGAAAAGTCGCTCTTTACCTTCCCGAGTATGTTGCTCCATCCGATGCGGAGCGAGCATTCAAGGAGGCTTCAATTGGATAATGAACTCACCTGGAGAGATCTGATCAATGGAGAAATACCGCCATGGGTAATGCGCTTCATAAAAGGCGTCGGCAAAGCGATCAACCGCTATAGAATGATTCAAGGCGGAGATGATGTTCTGATAGCAGCCTCAGGGGGTAAAGACTCCCTTGCACTGGCTCTTGCCCTCTCGTTAAGGCGCAAGTGGCTGCCTGTCGACTATACTCTCCGCGCACTCCTGATAAACTGGCTGGAGCATCCGATTCCTCCCCAGTGTCTGGATAAGCTTGCTGAATATTTCGATGCGCTTGGAATCTATTTCACTATCAAAGATGAAAAACAATTCCCATCCTCTTTCGATGGCGATTTCAATTGCTATCTCTGCGCGAGAAACAGAAGACGGGTTCTCTTTACTTATGCGGAAGAAACAGATACAAAGCTCATCGCCATGGGCCATCACCTGGATGATCTGGCAGAGACGACCATGATGAATCTCTGCTTCAGGGCATCCTTCTCAACGATGCTCCCAGTGCAAGAGTTCTTCTCTGGCAAGATGCATGTCATAAGGCCAATGATTGAAACTAAAGAGAGCGTGACAAAACGGCTCAGCGAAACATTCGCGTTACCAGTCGTGAAGCCTGTCTGCCCTTATGATCAGACAAATGTGCGTGCCCGCTTGAAGCCTATAATCCAAGAACTTTCACATATTGACAAACTGACAAGAGAGCATATTTACAATGCCCATGACTTCTCATCTTGCGTTATGCCAAATAGAACAGATGATAAGCAAATTATTATAGATTAAGGTAGAGCGTAAAATCTGTGGTCTTACCTTGCACTCCTGTGCTAAAATGATTCTAGTTAGGCAAGTATGCCTAGAGGGTGAAATGTTATGAAGAAGATCCTATCGTTACTCATGATCGCGCTGACAGTCTCGTTCACAGCAGTTGCAGCTCCTGCACTTTCGCTAGTCGAAGGGGATGGACTGACACTCTATGCACCAGACGGATCAATACTCGATTCCAGTACGGATATCGGGGAAAGCGGAATGGTCATAAGAACCAGCGATACAGCTAGTACGTTCGCATCAGACTATGGTGATATTTACCTGAAAGAGAATTCACTTCTTGCTGTGACAGGTTTTGACATCTCAGATCCTTCACTTTACCTGGTGTATGGTGCGATGAATATCGTGATGAAGTCGGATCTTCAGATGACAGTTTTCACAACTTCAAGTGCAGCACTGCTTCCTGGAGAAGGTGAATATGCTTTCATCAGCACGGACACGGAGGAAAGCCTGCTGAACCTCTCCTCTTCCACGCTATCAGCATATGATGGCATCAGAGGCCTCGATGTAACAGTGGAGCCTATGGAAAAAGTCGACTACATGGCATGGCCAAGGGACATCGAGCCAGTTAGCGAGGAAGATTACTATGCTGTATCCGTTGTAGATGATGAATCACGTTTCGTGCCTGCAGCTCCTGAAGCGGAAGCTACCACAGATGTAGAAAGCGAAGAAAAGGTTGTAAACGTAACTCCTCCAGCGCCATCTCTTGCAACAGAGCCAAAGGTTGAGACAGAACCACCTGTACCTGTCGTAATTGATATGACAAGAAAACCAGACGCGCCTTCTCTTGGGGAACCTGGTTATGCATTCGAAGAGAATGTCGAAGTCATTGATGTAGAGAAACCTGCAGTACCTGAAGAAAGTGAAGTCACAGCTGAGACAGAGACTGGAGAAGAAGCTGAAGTCATAACTGTAACTCCTCCTGCAGTTCCTCAGGAAGCTGCAATCTCGGCGGAGACTGAAGTCACTCCAGAAACTGAGACTGTCGATGTAGTTCCCGCTCCAGTTCCAACAGGGACTGAAGTCACAGCTGAGACAGAGACTGGAGAAGAAGCTGAAGTCATAACTGTAACTCCTCCTGCAGTTCCCCAGGAAGC
>JADIMT010000058.1 GCA_017694595.1 Candidatus Ornithospirochaeta stercoripullorum
AAATACATTCCAGAATATACCATTCGAGTTCACCGAAGCGGCTTATATAGATGGAGCAGGACATCCGAGGATATTCGGACAGCTGATACTGCCTCTGGCAAAACCAGGACTCATGACGCTTCTACTTCTTGATTTCACATGGGTATGGAATGACTATATGAATCCATTGATCTTCATATCGAATGAGAAGCTATTCACGCTGACTGTAGGTCTGCAGCGTTTTCAGGAGGATGCCTCCACAAGCTATGCTCTTATAATGGCTGGCGCAACGATATCGCTGATCCCGATATTGCTGATATTCATATTCACACAGAAGTTTTTCATAGAGAGTTTTGCATCAGCTGGCATAAAGGGCTGAGAGGAGTAATTATGGATAATGTAAGAATTGGTGTAATCGGATACGGAAATATGGGTACAAGCCATGCAAAGTGGCTTCATACCGGAATGATAGAAGGTGCTGTTCTTTCAGCTGTCTGCGATAATGACCCGGCGCATCTCGATAATGCGAGAAAAGCATTCGGATCAGATGTCCAGTATTTCGATGATTATAAGAAGCTGATTGATTCCGGTTCAGCTGATGCTGTGATTATTGCTGTTCCTCACTATTTCCATCCTTCGATGGCAATTTATGCGATGCAGCATGGACTCCATACGATGGTTGAGAAGCCTGCTGGTGTATATACAAAGCAGGTCAAGGAGATGAACGATGAAGCTGCAAAGCATCCTGATCTTGTATATGGCATGATGTTCAACCAGAGGATGAATCCTCTTTATATCAGGATCAAGGAGATGATGGATGCGCATATCATCGGCGATATAAGGCGTGTTTCCTGGCTTATAACAAGCTGGTGGAGAACCCAGAAGTACTATGATTCAAGCGCATGGAGGGCAACATGGGAAGGTGAAGGCGGTGGAGTTCTTATGAATCAGGCTCCGCATCAGCTCGATCTTCTCCAGTGGATTACGGGAATGCCATGCAGGATGCAGGCTCACCTGAAATATGGTTCACATCGCGATATTGATGTCGAAGATGATGTGACTGCATATTTCGAATATCCGAACGGAGCTACAGGAACGCTTATCACATGCACACACGATGCAGTCGGAACCGACCGTCTCGAGATTCATGGTGATAATGGAAAGATCATCATAGAGGATAGTTCAAAAGTAACAGTGAAAAAGCTCAGGAAGAGCGAAGAGGAACTTAATCGCACTCTTGATTTCCGTCAGATGCTGGCTCTTGTAAAAGGCCAGACTGGTGAGAAGCTTTATGATGAGGAGCATTTCGAGATCCCTGAGAACTGGGAAAAGCAGCATGTGGATGTCCTTATAAATTTCTCGGATGCAATAAGGAACGGTGCAGAGCTTGTTGCTCCTGGAAGCGAGGGCATAAAGGCTGTTGAAATCGCGGATTCTATGTATCTATCTGACTGGCTTGGAAAGGAAGTTGCGCTTCCTGTTGATGACGATCTCTTTTATTCGGAGCTTCAGAAGCGGGTCGAAGAGGAGAAAGCAGGCAGAAAATGAGAGAATTTCAGATTGGAATCATCGGAGTCGGTACAGTGGCCGCAACGCACGTGAAGGCGGTTGCGGCACTGCCTTCGGTGCACATCAGAGCTGTATGCGATATCAAGGGAAGGAATGAGATATCGGTTCCGGAAGGAGCTGCATATTATCAGGACTATCAGGAGATGCTTGGAGCTGAAAGGCTTGATGCTGTGCATATATGCCTTCCCCATTATCTCCATATGCCAGTGATGAAGGCTGTGGCAGAGCATGGTATTCCTGTACTTTGCGAGAAGCCTGTCGGCATGAATTTCAGCGAAGTCCAGGAAATGGCCTCCTATTCCGAAAAGTACGGGGTTCCTATTGCAGTCTGCATGCAGAACAGGTGGAATAATACCTTCCAGGCTTTGAAAGCTGCCGTTTCCGGCGGCGAACATGGCCGTCTCATCGGGCTTAAGGCTGTGGCTTTGTGGTCGCGCGATGCAGCGTATTACCAGAAAGCTCCCTGGCGTGGCGATATGAGATATGCAGGAGGCGGATGCCTTATAAATCAGGCTGTGCATACCCTCGATCAGATTATCCAGATAGGCGGTGATGTCGCATCCGTTGAGGGCGTCGTGACGAATGTACTCGATTATGATATCGATGTTGAGGATTCATCCGTTTCGAATGTTGTATTCAGGAATGGTGCAAGGGCTCTCATCATAGCAAGCAATGCACATGTCGTGAATTCGACTATCGAAATCGAGGCCGTGACAGAGAAGAGCATATTCACAATCAAGGATTTCAAGCTGTACAGAGCTCCGGCTTCGGATCCGCTTGATAAGACTCTTGTTGTGGAGGATGAGCTCATGCCTGGTTCGAAGTCGTACTATGGAGCAGGCCATGTCCATCTCATCAATGATTTCTATTCATATCTGAGCGGCAGTGATGTGCCATTTGTTACAGTTGAGGACGCAGGTCGTGTAATCGGCCTTATTGATTTGATCAGAAAATCTTCCAGGGAAGGAAGAAGAACTGAATGGGAGGAGCTTTATGGAGAATGCTAAGATCGCACTGAATATGTCTATGGTCAAGTTCATCATGTGGGAAAAGGGCCCTGATTATACCTTTGAGAGGGTGAAGAAGGCCGGTGTTTCATATTTTGAGCTTTCACAGGTTGATATGACCGATGATTTCATAAAGGCAGCTATAGAGGCATCTGAGAAGCATGGTGTAAAGATTATCGCTTCGAGTGTCAATTTCGAACCTCTTTTCGGAGGAAAGGGAAAGGGGCTGGATCTTGTTGCCGATCTCGATCGTCTTATCGAAGTAAACCATAAGCTTGGGGTTGAATATGTAAGGGATTCGCTGATGCCTCGCTCCTGCGTGCATAACGAGGAAGGGTTCCATAAAGCTGCAGAGGCTCTGAATCATTATGGAAAGATTCTCAAGGATGCTGGAATACATCTCTATTATCATAACCATCATTTTGAATTCGAGAAGTTCAATGGAAAGACAGGCTTTGAGATCCTTTTCGAGGAAACAGATCCTGAGTATGTCGGATTCGAGCCTGATGTTCATTGGATCCAGAGAGCAGGTGAGGATCCTGTAAAGTGGATTGAGAAGCTCTCAGGACGAGAGGATCTTGTGCACCTGAAGGATTACAGGATAATGCTTCCTGCTATCGATACGCTTTCTGCTGATCTCTTCCATCATGAGGCTTGCATCCAGTTCGCAGAAATTGGAGAGGGCAACCTTGATATGAAGACGATCATCGAGAAGTCATTGGCAGGTGGTGCTAAGTATCTTCCTGTTGAGCAGGATGACTGCTACGGCAGAGATCCATTTGAGTGTCTTGCAAACAGCGTTGAGAACATAAAGAAGATGGGCTTTGGTAATCTTCTCTGATAGAGAGAAATGAAGATCTGGGGCAGGAGCTGGTAAGAAGGTTCCTGCTTTTCTTTTCAGCAGGCTGACTGATGGAGATAATCTTAATTGCATATTAATAATGAAATAATATGTTTTGTAGATTTATGAACATTTTTCGTGCTTTTTCCGATTGCGGCATGTTATAATCTCTCTAACAAGATGGAGGTAAACATATGGATATCAAGGAACTCAACAGCGTAAGCCCGCTTCGCGTCTTCGAGGAAGCTATCAACGGCGGTCTCGGACGCGGTAATCTCGGTGTCATTGTCTCTAGGCATGGTCTTGGAAAGACAGCATGTCTTGTTCATCTCGCAACAGATAAGCTCTTCAAGGGCGAAAGCGTAATCCACGTATCCTTCTCAGGTAACGTTGAGCACGTAATAAACTGGTATAAGGAAGTATTCAGGGAAATCTCTGAGCTTCAGTCACTTGATGATGCGGCTATGGTATACAACTCGATACTTGCAAACCGCGTTGTCATGAATTTCTCTCAGGATCAGGTTCCTGTCGAGAAGGTTCTTGCTTCTCTTGAGTCCCTTATCAATCAGGGATCATTCAAAGCAGACTGCATTCTCTTCGACGGCTATAAGCTTACAGTGGCTGATGAAGAGGATATCGTTAAGATCAAGGAATTCGCAAAAAAGATGAATCTGGAGATCTGGTTCTCCGTTTCTCCTGTACGTCCGGATGTCGTCTATGACGAATATGGCGTTCCGAATACTCTTGTGAAGTACTTCGATCTGATTGATGTTCTGGTAGCTCTCCGCTACGACGACAAGATAGATAAGGTAGTCATGACTGTTGTCAGGGCACACCACGAGAATGTGCCAAAGCCGATGATGGTCAATCTCGATCCGAAGACAATGCTTATCTCCAAGTGATTTCAGGCCGCACAAAGCGGCCTTTGTTGTCATTTTGGCAAATACTCATAGCAATCTTTTCTCCCTCAGTCTATCATAGGGGAAGAGGTTGCTATGGAACTTACTAAAAGACAGCAGGATATCCTCGATGGAAAGGAAGGGGATGTCAAAGCCAAGATAATGAAGACTCTCATTATGTATGGAGAGACGTTCGGAAGTGAGCGCATGGTCGACATAACAGGAAAATACGGCCATCTTGTTACCAGTTTCGGACTCTCCGTCATGAAGCCTGTATATGAACTGATGGATACTCTCATCGATGGAGGTGCGGTTTCTGCACAGTGCTTCTCTGTCGATCCTCGTCCCTGTGACAAGAACGTGCCGAAGAACTTTATTCAGGACATATTCTTCCGTGTCATGTACTCAAAGCAGGATGATTATGATGCACAGCTCAGAAAGCTCGGGATCATGAATGACGATGCATATACCTGTACCTGCTACATGAACGAAGTCGGGAATATCCCCAAGGAGGGCGATATCCTGTCATGGGCTGAAAGCTCTGCTGTTGTCTATGCAAACAGTGTTCTTGGAGCGCGTTGCAACAGGAACAGCGGAATCTTAGATCTTTTCGGCTCGATTGTAGGCTGTGTGCCATATTTCGGGCTTCTTACAGATGAGGGAAGAAAGGCTGACTGGCTTATCGAGATAAAGACTACAAGAAGACCTGAAGCACAGCTTCTGGGATCTGCAATCGGAATGAAGGTGATGGAGAATGTTCCATACATCGTTGGACTCGATAAGTATCTGCCATCGCTCGATGATGAAGCCAAGGCGTATCTGAAAGATTTCGGAGCGGCTACCGCCTCAAATGGTGCGGTAGGACTTTATCATGTTGAGAATCTTACACCAGAGGCAAAGAAGCAGGGCAGAAGCCTTCTGAAAGAAGGTTATAAGACATTTGTGATAGATGACGCTGTGCTTGAGGAAACCGAAAGGAATTATCCTGTCATATGGAAGGATAAGAACGCAAAGCCAAAGCTTGCATTCATCGGTTGTCCGCATCTCTCATATGCACAGCTTGAGGACTGGAGTGACAGAATTGATGGAGCTCTGAAGTCTAAGGGATTGAAGAAGGTTTCCGTGAAAACTGTCCTGACAGCAGCTCCTAAGGTTCTTGAGAGATTCAAAGGAACTGATAAGGAGAAGAAGCTTCTCGATGCGGGAGTCATCATCAGCTACATATGCCCACTGATGTATATGAACAACCCACAGTGTGCATCGATGCCTGTAATCACATGCTCAAACAAGCTGAGGACCTACACATCGGCACGCTATTTCAAGGAAGAAGATCTCTTGGAGATGATTACAGGGGGCAGAAGATGAAGAAGATATTCAAAGGCAGAGCAGTTGTAAAAGGAAATGCAAGCGCGGAAGCTCTTGTGTCTAAGGGCGGATTCAATACGCTTGCAAGCTACCAGCATTCTCTGATGTTTGGTGATAAAACAGGCAAGTGTTCGGATCAGAACAATCCTGACCTCTATAAGAAGCCTATTGCAGGTACTGCACTCTGCATGCCTCAGACAATAGGTTCCACAACAGGTGGTCTTGTTCTCTATTGCGCAGCCTGCATGTCACGTCAGCCAGCTTGTCTGCTGTTCTCGAAGGAAATTGATTCCCTTGCAGCAGCTGGCGCAATACTTTCCGCTGTATGGACAGATAATCCAATGCCGACAGTTGACAATCTTGGCGATGAATTCCTCGAATACGTCCAGACTGGTGATAAGATCACAGTCAAAGAAGACGGAACTGTAGAAGTAGAGCGCTGAAGCAATAACTCCGGATAGGTGAGGAACTTATCCGGATTGTTTTGAGACTTTACAAAAAAATAAGCCACCTCAATTCAGAGGTGACTCCCTAGGACTGTCGTACTTTCAATACGCTTAGACGACGATCCAGTGACCCTAGGTCATCAGTATGTATTTCTGCATCTGTAACTAAAAAATAATTGGTAATAGCTTTTACGGTCAACTATTTTTGCTAATTGCTTTTTCAGATTATTATCGAATGTCAGTAAATTATTGAATCCGAATTTGCTTATTTAGAATAAAACGAACGATATAGTTT